>JBLLJR010000003.1:0-222703 GCA_047692235.1 Enterobacterales bacterium | reverse complement strand
ATAAAAAATAAATTTTTCTTGGCGGTAATAGCGCGATGGACCCACCTGAATCCATTCCGAACTCAGAAGTGAAATATCGTTGCGCCGATGGTAGTGTGATATTTCATGCGAGAGTAGGTAACCGCCAGGATTTTATTTTTTTTAATATTAAGATTTACTAAAAATTAATAAATATAAATAATTTAGCTAACAATATATTAATATTATAATTATAATATTAATGATTTAATTTAATAAATATAAGGATTTTCATATCCAAATGTTTTCATAAAAAAAATTTCTAATTTTTCCATATGAATAGCATCATTTTCCAATATATGATTAAATCCTATAAGATGTAATATTCCATGTATAATCATATGTGCCCAATGAGATTGTAAATTTTTATTATGATATTTTGCTTCTTTTTCAACTATTGATTTACAAATAACTATATCTCCAATAAATGAAGATTTAACTTTTTTATTAGCAATAAAAGGAAATGATAATATGTTCGTTGGATAATTTTTATTACTAAATTTCATATTAATAAAATGCATTTCACATTTATCTACTAATCTAATTGTAACTTCAGAATTTTTTCTAAAAAAAGGTAAAATAAAATTTAACCACAATAAAATTAAAGATTTTTTAGGTAAATTACGTTTATTTTTACAATAGCATTGAAAATTTAATATAATCATATTATATAAATAAAACTTTTAAATTTATAAAATAATTAAAAATATACTACTTTCATTTTATGTGAAAATAGTATATAGTTTATATTTTATTTATTTTTTAAACGATTTTTATGATAATAAAAACCAGTACCTGCTGGAATTAATCTACCTACTATTACATTTTCCTTTAAACCTCTTAACATATCACGCTTACCTTCAATAGTAGCTTCAGTAAGTACCCTTGTAGTTTCTTGAAATGATGCAGCTGATATAAAAGATTTAGTAGACAAAGAAGCTTTTGTAATACCTAATAAATTACGAATATAAGTAATTTTAATTTGTCCTTTGTTATTTAGATTTTTATTTGCTTTATTTACAATTGAATACTCCACTTGTTCACCAGATAAAAATTCAGAAGATCCACCGCTTAATATAGTCACTTTTCTCAACATTTGTCTAATTATAACTTCAATATGTTTATCATTAATTTTAACACCTTGTAAATGGTATACGTCTTGTACTTTATCAACTATATAATTAGTTAAAGCATTTACTCCTTTTAATCTTAAAATATCATGAGGTGATTCCTGTCCATCTGATATTACATCACCTTTGTCTATATATTCACCTTCAAAAACATTAAGTTGTCTCCATTTTGGTATCATTTCTTCATGATTATTACTATTCTTAGATTTATTAACTGGAGTAATAATTAAACGTCTTTTACCTGTTGTATTTTTACCAAAAGATACAATACCACTTATTTCTGATAAAATTGCTGGTTCTTTAGGTTTACGAGCTTCAAATAAATCTGCGACTCTAGGTAATCCTCCAGTAATATCTTTTATTCTACTAGTTTTTTGAGGAAATCTAGCTAAAGTATCTCCAGCAAATATTTTACATCCATCATTTAATTGTAAAATTGTTTTCTCAGGTAAAAAATAATGTGCTGGTGTATCTGTTCCAGAAATAATTACATCTTGATTATCTTTTGTGACAATATGTACAGCAGGACGTAAATCTTTGCTAAAAACAGGTCGTTCAGAATTATCTAAAATAATAATTGAAGATAATCCAGTTAGTTCATCTGTTTGCCTTGAAATAGTTTGACCATCAATTATATCTTTAAATTTTACGTAACCTTCTGCTTCTGAAATTAACGGTATTGTATGAGGATCCCAATTAGCAACTATTTCTCCGCTTTTAACATTAGAATTATTTTCCTTGGATATTATAGATCCATAAGGAATTTTATAACTTTCTTTTATATGACCGAATGAATCTAATATTTTCAATTCAGAATTACGTGAAGTAATAACTAATTTTTTATTATTATTAATAACAAATTTATAGTTAACTAATTTTAATAATCCATCATTTTTTACTTGTACATTAGAGGCAGAAGCAATACGAGACGCAGCTCCACCTATATGAAATGTGCGCATAGTTAATTGAGTACCAGGTTCTCCTATAGATTGCGCAGCTATAACGCCAACTGCTGATCCTTTATTAACTAATTTCCCATTAGATAAATCACGACCATAGCATTTTATACAAACTCCAAAATCTGCCTCACATGTTACCACTGATCGTACTATAACTTTATCAATTAAATTTATTTCTAAAATTTTACAAAAATACTCATTAAGTAATGTATTACGAGCAATTAAAATGTCGGAAGTACCAGGTTTTAATATATCTACAGCAATAACTCTACCTAATACTCTATCTTTCAAAGATTCTTTAATATCACCTCTTTCAATAGTTGGGATAATAGTAATTCCACATAATGTTTCACAATCATTTTCTGTTACTACTACATCTTGGGCTACATCTACTAATCTTCTGGTTAAATATCCAGAATTAGCAGTTTTCAAAGCAGTATCAGCTAATCCTTTTCTTGCGCCATGTGTTGAAATAAAATATTGTAATATATTTAATCCTTCTTTAAAATTCGCAGTTATAGGAGTTTCTATAATCGAACCATCTGGTTTAGCCATAAGTCCTCTCATTCCTGATAACTGTCTAATTTGAGCCATAGATCCTCTAGCACCAGAATCAGACATCATAAAAATACTATTAAAAGATAATTGATGTATTTCGCCTTTTTTTAAATTATGAACTACATTTTCATTAGACAAATTATTTATCATAGCTTGTGCTACGCGTTCATTGGCTGTAGACCAAATATCTATAATTTTATTATAACGTTCTCCTAAAGTTACTAAACCAGATTGAAATTGTTCTTGAATTTCTAATACCTCACATTCAGCTGCATTAATAATTTCAGATTTTTCTTTTGGAATTATTATATCATCAATACCAACAGATAATCCTGAACAAGTAGCATATTTAAAACCTATATACATTATTTGATCTGCAAAAATAACAGTTTTCTTATTTCCTAATGTTTTATAACATGTATTTATCATGTATGAAATTAACTTTTTACCTAAAACTTTATTTATTAAATTAAAAGATAAACCTTTTGGAACTATCATCCATAATATTGCACGACCTATAGTAGTAGATACTATATTAGTCTTTTGTATTAATTTATTATCTTTAAGTTTTATATATTCTGTAATTCTAACTTTAACTTTAGCATGTAACTCAGCTGAACCTGTTTGATAAGCAATTTCTGCTTCTTCTGGACTTTTTAGTATCATACCTTCGCCAATACAATTATTTTTTGCACGAGTCATATAATAAATACCAAGAACTACATCTTGTGATGGCACAATAATAGGTTCTCCATTTGCTGGAGATAGTATATTATTAGTAGACATCATTAATAACTTAGATTCTTTTTGAGCTTGTAAAGTTAATGGTATATGTACAGCCATTTGATCTCCATCAAAATCAGCATTATATGCGGCACAAACCAATGGATGTAATTGTAAAGCTTTACCTTCAATTAATATTGGCTCAAATGATTGAATTCCTAACCTATGTAATGTTGGAGCTCGATTTAATATAATTGGATGTAATTTAATAACTTCCTCTAAAATATCCCAAACAAATGGTTCTTCATTATCTACCATTTTTTTAGCTGATTTAATTGTATTAGCTAAACCTCTAACTTCTAACTTACCATATACAAAAGGTTTAAATAATTCTAACGCCATTTTTTTAGGTAAACCACATTGATTTAAATGTAAATATGGACCAACAGTAATTACTGATCTTCCAGAATAATCAACTCTTTTACCTAATAAATTTTGTCTAAAACGACCTTGTTTACCTTTAATCATATCAGATAAAGATTTCAATGGACGTTTATTAGAACCAGTAATAGCACGGCCACGACGTCCATTATCTAAAAGAGCATCTACCGCTTCTTGCAACATACGTTTTTCATTACGTACTATTATATCTGGAGCAGATAAATCTAATAATCTTTTCAAGCGATTATTTCTATTAATGACACGACGATATAAATCATTTAAATCTGATGTAGCAAATCTTCCTCCGTCTAATGGAACTAATGGTCTTAAATCAGGAGGAAGAATTGGTAACACATTTAATATCATCCATTCGGGTTTATTACCTGATTTTATAAATGATTCTATTAATTTTATTCTTTTAGTTAATTTATTACGTTTAGCATCAGAATGTACAAATTTTAAATTTTCACATAGAATATCAAATTCCTTTTGTAAATTTATATCCTTTAATAAATCTTGAATGGCTTCTGCACCCATTTTAGCACTAAATTCATTTCCAAATTTTTCTAAAGCTTCTAAATACTGATCTTCATTTAAAATTTGATATTTTTCAAGATTAGTGATACCACCATCTACAATTACATAAGACTCAAAATATAATACTCTTTCAATATCACGTAAAGGCATATTAAGTAATAAACTAATTCTTGATGGTAAAAGTTTTAAAAACCAAATATGAGCAATTGGTGCTGCTAATTCAATATGACTCATACGTTCTCGTCTTACTTTAGTAAGGGTAACTTCTACACCACATTTTTCACAAATTATACCACGATGTTTTAATCTTTTATATTTACCACATAAACATTCAAAATCTTTAATTGGACCAAAAATTTTAGCACAAAATAAACCATCACGCTCTGGTTTAAATGTACGATAATTAATTGTTTCTGGTTTTTTTACTTCCCCAAAAGACCATGAGCGTATCATATCAGGAGAAGCTAAAGAAATTTTAATAGAATCAAACTCTTCATTTTTCATATCAGTTTGTAAAACTTTTAATAAATCTTTCATATATATCTCTTATAATATTAGAATTATAAAAATTATCAAATAAATAAATTATTTATTTATTATGTAAATATTTTATTTGTATTTTAATACAAAATATTTAATTTATTCTAACTCTATATTAATTCCTAATGAACGTATTTCTTTTAAAAGAACATTAAATGATTCTGGCATACTTGTTTGCATAATATAATTACCATCTATTATATTTTTATATATTTTGGTTCTACCATCAACATCATCTGATTTAACAGTTAACATTTCTTGTAAAGTGTGAGAAGCTCCGTAAGCTTCTAATGCCCATACTTCCATTTCGCCAAAACGTTGTCCACCAAATTGTGCTTTACCTCCTAATGGTTGTTGTGTAACTAAACTATAAGATCCAGTAGAACGTGCATGCATTTTATCATCAACTAAATGGTTCAATTTTAACATATACATATATCCTACAGTTACTTTACGTTCAAATTTATTACCAGTACGACCATCAAATAAAGTTATTTGCCCTGAAGTTGATATACCAGCAATACGCAATAAATCTTTAATTTCTTTTTCTTTTATACCATCAAACACAGGAGTAGCAACTGGTAATCCTTGTCTAATATTTTTTGCTAAATATAATATTTCAGAATCAGAGAAATCATCTAAATTTACTTTTTCATATGTATTATCACCTAAATTATAAACTGTTTGTATAAATTTACGTAATATATCAATTTTTTTATTATTTTTTATAATTGAATTAATTTGATCACCAATACCTTTAACAGCCATACCAAGATGTGTTTCTAATATTTGACCTATATTCATTCTAGAAGGTACACCAAGTGGATTTAATACAATATCTACTGGAATACCATGTTTATCATAAGGCATATCTTCTATTGGATTTATTTTAGAAATCACTCCTTTATTACCATGTCTACCAGCCATTTTATCACCTGGTTGTATTTGACGTTTAATAGATAAACTTATTTTTATTACTTTTAAAACACCAGGAGCTAAATCATTACATTGAGTTATCTTTTTCTTTTTATCTTTTAATTTTTTTTCAAATTTGTTTTGTAATTCATGATATTTTTTTAAGAGAATCTTAATATGTTTATTTTTATAATCATTATTAGATACAATATTTAATATATTTTGATTGGATAAATTATCTACATTTTTACCCATTGATTTAAGTATATTTTTAATTCGACTTAAAAAATTATATTCAAAAATATGTAATTCTTCAGTTAAATCTTTTTTAATTTGTTTTAACTTCATTTCTGTTATATCTAATTCACGCTTGCTTTTATTTATACCTTCTCTAGAAAATATTTGAACATCTATGATTGTGCCAGATATTTCACTTGGAACTCGTAAAGATGAATCTTTTACATCAGATGCTTTTTCTCCAAAAATAGCTCTTAATAATTTTTCTTCTGGACTTAATTGAGTTTCACCTTTTGGAGTAACTTTACCAACTAAAATATCATTTCCAGATACTTCTGCTCCAATATATACTATTCCAGATTCATCTAACTTAGATAAAGCAGATTCACTAACATTAGGAATATCTGCTGTAATATCTTCAGGTCCCAATTTTGTATCTCTAGATATACAAGTTAATTCTTGTATATGTATTGTAGTGAAACAATCTTCTCTAATTATTCTTTCTGAGATTAACATAGAATCTTCAAAATTGTATCCATCCCACGGCATAAAGGCAATTCTCATATTTTTCCCTAAAGCAAGTTCTCCTAAATCTGTAGATGGGCCATCAGCTAATACATCTCCAATCTCTACATTTTCATTTAAAGAAACACAAGGAATCTGATTAATACAAGTGTTTTGATTAGATCTAATATATTTATTTAAATTATAAATATCTATTCCAGATTCACTAGAGTGCATTTCTTTTTTATTAACATTTATAACAATTCTAGATGCATCTACATATTGTACTACACCTCCTCTTTTTGCTACTAATGTTACCCCAGAATCAACTGCAACATCACGTTCCATACCAGTACCAACCAGTGGTGCTTCTGTCTTTAATAAAGGAACAGCTTGACGTTGCATATTAGCACCCATTAAAGCTCTATTAGCGTCATCATGTTCTAAAAATGGAATTAAAGATGCTCCAACTGAAACAATTTGTTGATTTGAAATATCCATATATTGTATTTCTTTTGTTTTAAATAAACTTGATTCACCTTTATATCGGCATGTTGATAACTTATCAACAAAATATCCTAATTTATCTAACTTAGCATTAGATTGTGCTATAATAAAATCTCCTTCTTCAATAGCAGATAAATAATGTATTATATTTGTTACTAATTTATTTTGTACTAGACGATATGGAGTTTCTAAAAAACCATATTCATTTGTTCTGGCATAAACAGATAAAGAATTAATTAAACCTATATTAGGTCCTTCAGGTGTTTCAATAGGACATATCCTGCCATAATGAGTTGGATGAACATCTCTTACTTCAAAACCAGCACGTTCTCTAGTTAATCCACCTGGTCCTAATGCAGATATTCGTCTTTTGTGAGTAATCTCTGCAAGTGGATTATTTTGATCCATAAATTGAGATAATTGACTAGAACAAAAAAATTCTTTTATCGCTGCTGAAATTGGTTTAGCATTAATCATATCTTGAGGTAAGATAACATTTAAATCACATATTGATAATTTTTCTTTAACTATTTTCTCAATTCTTGTTAAACCAATTCTAAACTGATTTTCAATCATTTCTCCTACAGAACGTACTCTTCTATTACCTAAATGATCTATATCGTCTACTGATTCTTTACCATTCCTTATATTAATTAATTTTTTAATAACATCTATAATATCTTGATTATTTAAAATACTAGGTCCTTGTACTTCACTACGTGACAAGGATTTATTTAATTTCATACGACCAACAGCAGATAAATCATATTTTTCTGTTGAAAAAAATAAATTTTTAAATAAATTTTCTGATGCTTCATTAGTTGGTGGTTCGCCAGGTCTCATAATCTTATAAATTTCTGATAATGCACTTAATTTATCTTTAGATGTATCTATTTTAATTGTTTCAGAAATATAAGATCCATGATCTAAATCATTAGTAAATATTGTTTCAATTACAGTATAATTAGATTCTTTTATTTTATTAAATATTTCTGAAGTTATTTCAGTATTAGCAAAACCTATAATTTCTCCTGTTACTTTATTAAAGTAATCTTGTAATAAAATTTTTCCATAAATATATTCAACAGGAACATTAATATAATTAATATTATTATTTCGTAAAATTTTAATATGTTTTGCTGTAATTCTTTTACCTTTTGCTACATACAAAATACCATTATCTTTAATATCAAATGATGCTATTTCTCCCATTAGTCTTTCTGGTATTAGAAATATTTGTAAAGTATTACCAATAATTTTAAATGTATTTTTTTCAAAAAAAGTATCTAAAATTTTATGTGTATTTAAATTTAATGCTCTCAATAATACTGTGACCGGTAATTTTTTTCTTCTATCAATTCTAATAAATAAATTATCTTTAATATCAAACTCAATATCTAACCAAGAACCACGATAAGGAATAATTCTTGCATTATATAAAATTTTCCCAGAAGAATGATTCTTACCTTTATCACTATCAAAAAAAACACCCGGATTTCTATGTAATTGAGATACAACAACTCTTTCTGTACCATTAATAATAAAAGTACCATTATCAGTCATTAATGGAATTTCGCTCATATATACTTCTTGATCTTTAACAAATTTAATTGAATGACTACTATCATTATTATAAACAATTAAGCGAATTTTTACTCTTAAAGATACTGAAAATGTAACACCTCTATTTTGGCATTCTCTAATATCAAAAAGAGGTTCACCTAATTTATAATTTATATAATGCAATTCTGCATGATTATTATAACTACGGATTGGAAAAACAGAACGAAATGCCGCTTCTAAACCATATTTTCTTTCAGGATTCTGAGAAATAAATTTATTAAAAGAATCAATTTGTATAGATAATAAATAAGGAACTTCTAAAATCTTCGGTTGTTTCCCAAAATTTTTTCTAATACGTTTTTTTTCTGTATATGAGTAAACCATACATAGCACCCTCATTTATAAAAATGAAGAAAGTTTATTTTAAAAAATAATATATTATTTTTTAATAACAATAAACAATTATTTAATTAAAAACTTATTATATAACAATTAAATATTAATATTAATGCTTGTAAAATATCAAGGTTGATGAATTAAATAATATCATCAACCTAATTACATTCATTAAATATAAAAAATAATTTTAATATTAACGTATTTCAATAGAAGCACCAGCCTCTTCTAATGTTTTTTTCAACATATCTGCATCATTTTTATTTAAATGTTCTTTTAAAACAGTTGGTGCAGATTCTACAAGATCTTTAGATTCTTTTAATCCTAAGTTAGTTATACTACGTACAGCTTTAATTACAGATATCTTATTTCCAACTACAGCATTTAAAATAACATCAAATTCAGTTTTTTCTTCTATAACTGCAGATTTATTATCTACAGGTACAGATGTCGTAGAAACAAAATCAGAAGATGAAATTCCAAATTTTTTTTCCATCATTTCAACTAATTCAACAACATCCATAACTGACATTTTAGAAACTGAATCTAAAATTTGTTCTTTAGTAATAGCCATAAAAAAATATCCTTAAAATTTTTTAAAAACTAAAAAGTTATTATTTATTTTTCTTTAATAAAAGAACTAAAATATTAATTAATTTCCCTATATAAGCTTGTTTCATAATAAACATAAGTTTAGATACAATTTGATTGTAAGTTGGTAATTTAGAAAGTAAATTAATAGAAGATGCTGGTATTATTCTATCTTCAAAAAATGCAACTTTAATTTTAAAATTTTTATTTTCTTTAGAAAAATTTTCAAATACAATAGCTGCAGACTTAGGATCTTTTAATGAAAATCCAATAATATTAGATCCTACAAATAAATTTTGTAAACATTTAAAAACAGTATTTTCTATTATTTTTTTTATCAATCTATTTTTTACAACTTTTATATATACATTACTTTCTCTGCATAATTTACGTAAAATAGTAATTTGTTTAACAGTTATAGTATTTATATCGGCAATGACTAATGACAATGATTTATTAAAAATATTACTAATTTCTTCTATTATTTTTTTTTTATTATTTAAATTTAATATCACTAAATTAATCCCCTAAAGTATTTTCGTTGTTTTATTAATATTACAACAATAAAAATCAACACTTTAAAAAAATATTTTTATATACAGTATATTAATTATTAATATTATATTTTATATAATAAAAAATTAAGTATATAATATTAATTTATTTATGTGATTACATAATGCTCTCTTGGTCTATAGCAAGTCCAATACCCATTGTAGTAGATAAATATATACTTTTTATATATGTACCTTTTATTTTAATAGGTTTTAATTGATTAATTAAATTTAATAAAAATTTTAAATTTTCTTTTATTTGAGTTTTTGAAAAATTTACATTTCCAATTGAAATATGTATAATTCCATTTTTATCATTTTTGTATTGTTTTTGACCATTTTTAACATTTTTAATAGCTTCTTCAATATTTTGATTAATAGTCCCATATTTATAACTTGGCATTAATCCCCGAGGTCCTAAAATTTTACCTAATGTATTAACAATATCTATTGTATCAGGTGTAGCTAAAACAACATTAAACTTAATTTGTCCATTTTTAATTTCATTTGCTAAATCATTTGATCCAACAAAATCCGCGCCAGCATTTTTAGATACTTCAATATTTTTACCTTTAGTAAATACAGCAATAATTGTATTTTTTTTTACAATATTAGGAAATGTTATAACACCTTTAATATTTTGATCAGATTTACGAGCATCTATAGAAAGGTTGATTGCTACATCAACACTTTCAACAAATTTACTTGAAGAATATTTTTTTAAAATAGAAAATGCTTCATCAATTTTGTATTCTTTTAAAGAATTAAATTTTTTCCTTATATTAATCATTTTTTTAGTTAATTTAGACATTATCTTGTTAATCCTCTACTACTATTAAACCCATAGAATTAGCTGTGCCAACAATAGATTTATACATAGATTCTTCATTAATACCTGTCATATCTGATATTTTGATTTTTACTATATCTAATATTTGTTTTTTAGTAATTTTTCCTACTTTATCTTTATTAGGTTTACTAGATCCAATTTTAATACCGGAATATTTTTTTAACAAAAAAGAAGCAGGAGGTGTTTTAGTTACAAATGTAAATGATTTATCAGAATAGACAGAAATAATTACCGGAATAGGTAAATTTTTTTCTAAATGTTTTGTATAATCATTAAAAGCTTTACAAAAAGATATAATATTTACACCTTTTTGACCTAATGCCGGACCGATAGGAGGACTTGGATTAGCCATACCAGCTAAAATTTGTAACTTTATATATGAGTGTATCTTTTTTACCATATTATTTAATTTCTCTTATAATATATATTATAAATATATGTTAATTTTATATCAAATTAATGTTAATAATACAATTTAATCACTTTTGTCTACTTGAGAAAAATTTAATTCTACTGGAGTTGATCGACCAAAAATAGACACAGATACTTTTAGTCTATTTTTAGAATAATCTATTTCTTCTACCATTCCTTTAAAATCTGAAAATGGACCACTATTTATATAAATTAATTCACCAGGCGCAAATGTTATTTTGGGCTTAGGTTTATTTATGGTTTTTTGTAAACGATCAATAATTAAATCAATTTCTTCATCACTTATTGAAGATGGATTTTTAGAAGTTCCTCCTACAAATTTCATAACACGAGGTACACTTTGTACTATATGCCAACTATTATCATTCATAACCATTTGTATTAATATATATCCTGGAAAAAATTTTCTTTCACTTGTTTTACGTTGTCCATTTTGGAGTTCAATAACTTTTTCTTTAGGAATAATAATTTTTCCAAATAAACTTTGCATATTATTTATATTAATAAATTCATTTAAAGTCTTAACAACTAATTTTTCAAATCCTGATAATACCTGTATTATATACCATTTTTTTGTTTCATTTATCATTCTATGATAATCTCAAACTAATAAGAAATGAAATAATATGTATTAATATATTATCAATTATCCATATAATTGTTGACATAACTATAACTACTAATATTACAATTAGAGTAATATTTAATGTTTCTTCTTTAGTTGGCCAAATTACATTAAGTAATTCTAATTTAGCTTCATTAAGAAATATAGCTATTAACTTTCCTATAGTTGTTATATATATTAAACACATAGTACAAATTAATAGTATAATATTAATTAATAATCTTATAAATATATTATAATCTTGAAAAAAACAATTTAAAAATATAAGTAATGTTAATAGCAAGAAAATAATACACCATCTAAAGATGTCTAAATTAGATTTGTATTTTTGTAATGTGATATTTTGCTCGTAAAATGTTTTATGTTTTTAATATATTAACAATATACTAAAATATATAAAATATAAATAAAATTTAAATTTTATTAAATAATTTTATATAAAATTAAATATTAGTTAGTAACTTTAACAACAATACCAGCTCCTACTGTTCTACCACCTTCTCTAATAGCAAAACGTAAACCATCGTTCATAGCAATTGGTGAAATTAATGTCACATTCATTTTTATATTATCACCAGGCATAACCATTTCTATATCTTTTGGTAATTCAATTGTACCTGTTACATCTGTAGTTCTAAAATAGAATTGTGGCCTATATCCTTTGAAAAATGGAGTATGTCTTCCACCTTCTTCTTTATTTAATATATATACTTCTGCTAAAAATTGAAAATGCGGTTTAATTGAACCTGGTTTTGCTAACACTTGTCCTCTCCCAACATCTTCTCTTTTTATACCGCGTAATAATATACCTACATTTTCACCTGCTCTTCCTTCTTCTAATAGTTTTCTAAACATTTCAACACCAGTACAAATAGTTTTTATTGTATTTTTTATTCCAACTATTTCTACTTCATCTCCAACTTTGATAATACCTTGGTCTACTCTTCCTGTTACAACAGTACCTCTCCCAGGAATAGAAAATACATCTTCTATAGGTAATAAAAAAGGTTTATCAATAATACGTTTAGGTTCAGGTATATATGTATCGAGAATATCAGCTAATTCTAAAATTTTTTTTGTCCATTTTTCATCCCCATCTAATGCTTTTAATGATGACCCTCTTATTATTGGAATGGTATCACCAGGGAAATCATATTTAGACAATAATTCTCGTATTTCCATTTCAACTAATTCTAATAATTCTTCATCATCCACCATATCGCATTTATTCATAAATACAACAATATGAGGCACTCCAACTTGACGTCCTAATAAAATATGTTCACGAGTTTGAGGCATAGGTCCATCAGTAGCAGCAACGACTAAGATTGCTCCATCCATTTGAGCTGCGCCTGTAATCATATTTTTTACATAATCAGCATGTCCTGGGCAATCTACATGTGCATAATGTCTAACATTAGTATCATATTCAACATGAGAAGTATTAATTGTAATACCTCTAGCTTTTTCTTCGGGTGCATTATCAATTTGATCAAATGCTTTAGCATTGCCACCATATTTTTTTGCTAAAATAGTAGTAATAGCTGAAGTTAATGTTGTCTTACCATGATCTACATGACCAATAGTTCCTACATTAATATGTGGTTTAATTCGATTAAACTTTGCTTTAGCCATCCTAAGTATCCTCTAATATACTAAAATATGTTAAATTTTAATTTAATAATTAAATAATTTTTTAAAAAATGTTAAATATTTTTTAAAAACAATGCTGATAGACAGATTTGAACTGTCGACCTCACCCTTACCAAGGGTGTGCTCTGCCAAAACTGAGCTATATCAGCTTATTTTAAAAAAGCGGACAATGGGTATCGAACCCATATTTCCAGCTTGGAAGGCTGAAGTAATAACCATTATACTATGCCCGCAATTTTATAATAAAAGTTAATAAATATTGAGTGCCGACAGAAGGACTTGAACCATCAACCTACTGATTACAAATCAGTTGCTCTACCGTTGAGCTATGTCGGCATATTTATTATTAATAAACATATATAATTAAAATAATTAACTGTTTTAGTGTGTATAATATATATTTTATCATATTCGTTTTATATAAATTATACTTATAAATTAAAATTTATATATTTAAATAAAATTAAAATATTTTTATGCATAATATACCATACATATTTTTAATATTACATATTTCTTTAAATATTAAAAATATTTAGTAAATATTAATAATATTTCTAATTATAAAAATAAATTATTTTTAATATTATATAATAATAGAACTATTATATATTTATTTAAATTAATTTAATATCATGATAAATATGATAATATATATTATATTTAATAGATTATTTATTTCACTTAATTTATATGAAACAATTTTTATAAATAAATTAAATAATTTTTAATTATATAATGAGATAATTAAAATTAACATATTTTAATGAAATTTATTTATTAATAATATATTAAATATAATATATATTGAAGATTTTTAATATAAATAAAACAAACATAATTATAATTTACATATCAACAATTTATTATATTTTTATAAATGAGAATTATATGAAAATTAAAAAAGATAATTTAAACTGTAATAAAAAAAGTATGATTTTATCACCAATAGAATTAATTAATAAAATTCCAATTACAAAACAAGCTATATCAACAATAAATGCATCAAGATTAGCAATTAAAAATATTTTAGATCATAAGGATAATAGATTATTAGTTATAATTGGACCATGTTCTATACACGATATAAAATCTGCTAAGGAGTATGCAAATCGTCTTGTAAAGATAAGAAAAAATTTAAAAAATAATTTAGAAATAGTTATGAGAACATATATGGAAAAACCAAGAACTATATTAGGTTGGAAAGGATTAATTAATGATCCATATATAAATAATAGTTTTAAAATAAATTATGGTTTAAATATAGCAAGAAAATTACTTATTTATATAAATAATATAGGTTTACCAGTTGCAAATGAATTTTTAGATGTTATAACACCTCAATATATATCAGATTTAATAAGTTGGGGAGCTATAGGAGCAAGAACCACGGAATCACAATTACATCGTGAATTAGCATCTGGGCAATTATGCACTATTGGATTTAAAAACAATACTAATGGTGAAACAAAAATAGCAATTGATGCAATTAAAGCTGCAAAAGCTTCACATACCTTTTTATCAATTAATAAATATGGGTATATAGATATTATTAAAACAACAGGAAATCATAATTGCCATATTATCTTAAGAGGAGGTGAAAAACCAAATTATAAATCCATTAATATAGAAAAAATAAAAAATCAGTTATTAAATAATGATCTATCAACAAATATAATGATTGATTGTAGTCATGCAAATAGTGAAAAAAATTTTAAAAATCAAATATGTGTTGTAGATAATATATGTAAACAAATAATTAATGGAGAAAAATCTATTATAGGAGTAATGATTGAAAGCAATTTAATTGAAGGTAACCAAATATTTAAAAATAAAAATACTATTTATGGTAAAAGTATTACAGATCCATGTTTAGGTTGGGAAGATACTGAAAAAATTTTAAATAAATTATCAAATGCAGTATATTATTCTAGAAAATCTAACAAATAATTTTATTAAAATATTTGTAAAATAATTATTTTAAATAATAGTGTCTAATTGGTTGTATTTTATTATTAAATTCATAAATTATAGGAATTCCAGTTGGAATATTCAAATTTAATAATTCTGATTCATTTAAATTATCTAAAAAATATGTCATAGCTCTTAATGTGTTTCCATGAGACACTATTATTATCTTTTTTTTATTTAATAAATTATGTAGTATTTCATTTTCCCAATAATCATAAACACGATTCATTGTTAATTCTAAATTTTCAGATATAGGTATATTTTTTTTATCTATATTAATATAATTATTGCAATATGATGCAAATTCTTTACTTTCTTTATCAAATAAATATGGAGGCATTGCTTTTAAACTACGACGCCATTTATATACTTGTTTATATCCATATTTATTTATTACTTCATCCTTATTTAATCCTTGTAAGGCACCATAATGTCTTTCATTTAATTTCCAAGATTGATTAACATAAATATCTTTTTGATTTAATACATTTAAAATAATTAATAGTGTATTAATCGCTCTTTTCAATATAGATGTATATGCAATATCAAATTTATATTTATTTACTTTAAGTAAATTTCCAGCATTATTTGCTTCATTTACTCCATTTTTGGATAAATCAATATCTGTCCAACCAGTAAATTTATTTTCTTTATTCCATATACTTTCTCCGTGTCTTACTAAGACTAATTTAACAAAACACATAAATTTTCTCCATATTTAAAATATTAATAAAATTAATATTAATTAATGCAATATTTTTAAAATAAATAAATTTAACTAAACTATCAATTATATTACTAAATTTATTCCCACTCAATTGTTGAAGGAGGTTTACTAGAAATATCATATAATACTCTTGAAATATTATTAATGCGATTTGTAATTTTATTTGATACTTTTTCTAAAAATTTATATGGTAAATTAGCACAACAAGATGTCATAAAATCTACGGTTTTAATAGCTCTTAATACAATTATTCCACTATATACACGATTATCTCCAACAATTCCCACAGAATTTATTGGTAAATATATAGAAAATGCTTGACTAAGACTATAATACAAATTATATTTTTTTAATTCTTTAATAAAAATTGAGTCTGCTAATCTTAATATATTACATCTATTTTCATTAACTTCTCCTATAATCCTTATAGCAAAACCAGGTCCAGGAAATGGATGTTTATATATAATATGATAAGGAATACCAAGATTTATTCCTATTTTTCTTACTTCATCTTTAAATAAATTTTTTAAAGGCTCTATTAATTTCATATGCATAATTTTTGGTAAACCACCAACATTATGGTGAGATTTAATATAATTATTATTTTTTGATAAAGATTCAATAACATCTGAATAAATAGTGCCTTGAGCTAACCATTTAACTTTTGGAGACAATATATATTGTTCATAAAAAATTTTAATAAATAATTTTCCAATAATTTTACGTTTTTCTTCAGGATTAATTATTCCTTTTAAAGCTTTAAAAAATCTTTTTTCTTCTGAAACTAAAATAATATTTAATGAGTATTTTTTTTTACACATTTCTATTATTTCTTTAGTTTCTCTAAAAGATAAAAGACCATTATTAACAAAAATACAAATTAAATTATCTTTAATAACATGATGCAATAATATTGCTGTTATTAAAGAATCTATTCCTCCAGATAAACCAAGTATTACTTGATCATTTCCAATTTTATCTCTAATAGAAAATTTAATATTATTAATAATAGATGTAGATGTATATTCAATTTTACATTTACATATTTTAAAAATAAAATTTTTTAATATAATTAAACCTTGTTTTGTATGTGTTACTTCTGGATGAAATTGAATTCCAAAAAATTTTTGGCAATTGCTAGCAACTATAGCATATGGACATGATTTTGTTTTAGCGATTATATTAAAGTTTTTAGGTATAGATATTACATGATCAGAATGACTCATCCATGCATTAAAAAATACTTTTTTATTTTTGTAATTTTTATTTATTATATTATTAATGATAATATTATCATTTATCACTTCGACTTCAGTGTTACCAAATTCTCGTTTAATTGAGTTTAAAATAGTTCCACCAAATTGTATTACTATAATATGCATACCATAACAAATACCTAATATTGGAACATCTAAACATAATAAAAAATTTGGTATTTTAGGACTATTTATATTATTGGCACTTTGATTACTACCAGATAAAATTATTCCTTTTAAAAAATTAATACAAATATTATTTATATTCAATTCATCATATGAATATATTTTACAATAAACACCAAATTTTCTTATATTTTTAGATATAAGTTGAGTATATTGAGATCCAAAATCTACAATTAAAATAAAATTTTGTTTTTTATTATCTTTCATTTTATAAATTTAATTTGCATTAATTATGAATTTTAAATTTTATATTTTATAAAATTGCCTAAAAATAGTTCATTTAAAATTTTATATTTTATATTTTATTATTAATATATAAATTGCAATTTGTGTATTAATTTATTTAAATTAAAACAACATCATGAACATGACTTTCTCTTATTCCAGCATTACTAATACGTACAAATTTTGTTTTAGTTCTTAATTCTTTTATATTATTACATCCAGTTAATCCCATACATGAACGTAACCCTCCCATTTGATAATAAATAATATCTTTTAGATTTCCATTATACAGCACATTACCTTCTACGCCTTCAGGTATAAATTTATTTTTTTCATAAGATTGAAAATAACGTGAAGCAGAATATTGAGATATTGCACCTAAAGAACCCATTCCCCTATAAGACTTGTATAATTTTCCATTATGTTTTTTCATTTTACCTGAAGCTTCTTTAGTACCAGCTAACATTAAACCAACCATTACAGAATGTGCACCAGCTGCAATAGATTTAGCTATATCTCCGGAACATCGTATACCACCATCTGCAATAATTGGTATATCTGTGCCAGATAATGCCTCAGCAACATCTGAAATAGCAGTAAGTTGAGGTATTCCAACACCGGTTACTACACGAGTAGTACAAATAGATCCAGGCCCTATACCTACTTTCACTGCATCTACTCCTGACTGTAATAAAGCTAATGCTCCAGATTTTGTTGCTACATTTCCACCTATTAGTTGTAAATTAGGATACATATTTTTAATATTTAAAATTTTTAATATCACATTTCTAGAATGTCCATGAGAAGAATCTAATAATAATACATCAACTCCAGCATTAACTAATAATTTTATTCTGTCTTCCATATCTATACCTACATCAATTGCTGCTCCTACACGTAAACATCCATATTTATCTTTACATGCATTAGTATTAATTAATGATTCTTTAATATCTTTTAAAGTTATCATTCCAATTAAATGAAATGAATTATCTACTATTAAAATTTTTTCTATACGGTATTCATACATTTTAGATAAAATAATGTCATGTGTTTCTCCTTGTTTTACTGTAACCAACTTATCTTTTGTAGTCATAATAGACGATACAGATTGATTTAGATCAGTTACAAAATTAATATCACGTTTAGTAATAATTCCGACTAATAAATTGTCTTTTGTTACTACAGGGTATCCATAAAAACCATTTTTAATGATTAATTTTTTAATATCACCTAATTTTGTGTTAGGTAATACACATTGTGGATTATTAATAATACCTTTTTTATATTTTTTAACAATATTTACCTCTTTAATTTGTTTTTCAATAGACATATTTTTATGGATAAAACCAATACCACCTTCTTTTGCTAAAGATATAGCTAACCTATGTTCTGTTATAGAATCCATAGCAGCTGATAATATCGGGATATTAATACTTATTTTTTGAGTTAATTGAGTACTTAAATTAACATTATTTGGTAATACTTGAGAATATGAAGGGACAATTAAAACATCATCAAATGTTAAAGCATCATTAATAATACGTAACATATTTAAATTTTCCTGTAATCTTTCAATTTACTTTTAAGTAAATATAAATATTTACTTTTTATATAAATAAAAAAATATAAACATTTTAACTATAATAGAATATTTATATATTATATAAATAATTACATAGGTAATAATATATTATTAATACATATTAAAATAAATTAAAAAAATTTATTTACTTAAATAAATTTTTAAATTACATTTAAAGTTCTTTAAAATATTTTTACACAAATATCATTAATTTTATAAATATCAAATTAATTATATTTTTTAAATTAATATAAAATATATGTTAAATATTTATTTAAATAAATAAGTAAATTAAATTTTAATTAAACTTTTCAATATTAATTTTTATAGAGATATTTCATATGAAAGAGAAAACTAACACATATTCTAATATAACTCTTTCTACAAAATCAAAACTAAGTGAAAATAAAAACTTATCAACTGTAGATGTAGTATTAGTTGGTGGTGGAGTTATGAGTGCTACATTAGGGGTATATTTAAAAATATTAGAACCAAAATTAAAAATTCATATGTACGAACGTTTAGAAAAAATTGCTGAAGAAAGTTCTAATTGTTGGAATAACGCTGGAACTGGACATTCTGCTTTTTGTGAATTAAATTATACAACAATATCTAAACAAGGTTCAGTAAATATAGATAAAGCTATTCATATAAATGAATCTTTTGAAGTATCTCGTCAATTTTGGTCTTATTTAGTTAAAAATAAAATTTTAAATAATTCAAATACATTTATAAATAATGTACCTCATATTAGCTTTGTATGCGGAGATGATAATATTTTATGTTTAAAAAAAAGATTTGATGCTTTACAAACTAGCACTTTATTTAGAGGCATGGATTATTCTGATGATCCAAAAAAAATTAGAGATTGGATACCTCTTGTTATGGATGGTCGTGATAATTTACAAAAGGTTGCTGCAACTAAAATGCTTATGGGAACAGATATAAATTTTGGCGAAATAACGCAACAATTATTATTAAATTTACAAAAAAATCCAAATTTTAGTTTATTTTTAAAACATGATGTTTTTGATATAAAACGTAATATTAATAATAAATGGAATATATATATAATTAATAATGATGGAACTCAAAAAGTAATACAAACTAACTATATTTTTATAGGATGTGGTGGGGCATCATTAAATTTATTACAAAAATCAGGAATTCCAGAAGGAAATGATTATGCTGGATTTCCAGTAGGTGGTCAATTTTTAGTAACTACAAAACCTGATATAGTATATCAGCATAATGCTAAAGTTTATGGAAATTCTCCCATTGGATCACCACCTATGTCGGTACCTCATATAGATACTCGTATTTTAAATGGTAAACAAGCAATATTATTTGGACCTTTTGCAACATTTAGTGGTAAATTTTTAAAACAAGGTTCATGTTTTGATTTAGTGAAATCTTTTACTCGTCATAATATTTTGTTTACTTTACAAGCAACACTAGGTAATTTATCTTTAATAAAATATTTGATTAATCAATTAGTTATATCAGATCAATCACGATTGAATTTATTAAGAGAATATTATCCTAAAGCCAATATTAAAGATTGGTATTTAATTAATGCTGGACAACGAGTACAAATAATAAAAAAAGATCACTGTAAAAATACAGGGGTATTACAGTTTGGTACAGAAATAGTGAGCTCTAAAGATGGATCATTATCTGCTTTATTAGGTGCATCACCTGGAGCATCTACTTCTGCGCTTATTATGTTAAATTTATTAAAAATAATGTTTAAGGATAAAATTTATACTACTCATTGGCAAAATAAATTAAAAGAAATTTTACCTTCATATGGGCAAAAAATTAACGGAAATTTAAAATTAACTAATTATATTCGTCGTTATACATCTGAAATATTAGGTCTTAATTTTATTAAAGCAAGTTTTTAATAAAAAAATTTAAATATTTATATTTTTATAATATTATTATATAAGTAGTTATGTATTGAATTTTTTAAAAATTTCATTAAATCTAATTTATATGGATATATAAAAACTAAAATTAATATAACTAAACATAATATTTTTTCTTCCCAAATACTATTTTGAATGATTGATATTCTAAATTTTATATGCAATGGCCATAATAAATATACTCCTGATGGAGTTAAAAAATCTGCTATTATATGACTGATATAGCCTACAATCATAGATTGTACAATATCAAGAGGTATTGCAATATTAAATATATTATTCAATGTAATAATAAAAAAAGAAAATATAAATACTGCAAATAAACTATGAGTTAAACTTCTATGACCAAAAACTTTTATTATAGGAACAGAAATAAATTTAACTCTCTGGCCTAATATTGATTGAGGATGGTCTATATCTGGAATTAAACATGCACAGATTGTTCCTATAATTACATGTCCCCAATGACCTTGAGATAAACTATGAAATAAATTTATTTTTTTTACAAAAAAAATACTAGCTAAAGCAAAAATTAAATGTCCTTTGCCTGTCATTTATTAACCTTATATAATAAATAATTAAATATATTAAATTTAATATTATTAAATATAATTATATTTAAAGTAAATAATTTTTATTATATAAAAATTATTATTTATAAATATTAATGCGCTCTACAGGATTCGAACCTGTAACCTACGACTTAGAAGGTCGTAGCTCTATCCTATTGAGCTAAGAGCGCAATGCATAATTATATTATATAATTTAAATATGGTCAATATAATTAGTTTATTATAATAAATAAATACAAATAATTTTATAATATTAAATTTGATATATTTATATAAATAGGTGGCAATTGAAAATGTCAGCAAAAATAATAGATGGAAAATATATTGCTAAAAAAATTAATTCTAATATAGCAAGTAAAGTTAAACAAAGATTAAATAATGGTAAAAGAGCACCAGGTTTAGCAGTAATTTTAGTAGGAAATAATCCAGCGTCTAAAATTTACGTAAATAAAAAAAGAGAAATATGTGAAGAAATAGGATTTATTTCTTTATTATATTCCTTCTCAGAAACTGTAAAAGAAAAAATATTATTAGCAATTATTGATAAATTAAATATAGATAAACACATAGATGGAATATTAATACAGTTACCATTACCTAAAAACATTAATAAAAATAAAATTTTAGAAAGAATTATACCAGACAAAGATGTAGATGGATTTAATCCTTATAATATTGGTCGTTTATGCCAACGCAATCCATTATTAAGATCTTGCACTCCTAAAGGAATCATAACTTTATTACAATATTATAAAATTAATACTTTTGGTTTAAATGCAGTTATAGTAGGTGCATCTAATATAGTTGGAAGACCTATGATTTTTGAACTATTATTAGTTGGATGTACTGTAACTGTAACACATCGTTTTACTAAAAATTTATATGATCATATAAAAAAGGCTGATTTACTAATTGTATCAGTTGGTAAAATAGGATTTATTTCTGGAGATTATATTAAACCTGGCGCTATTATTATAGATGTAGGAATTAATTATTCTAATAATGGTAAAATTATTGGTGATGTTGATTATGTTAGTGCATCTAAACGAGCTGCATATATTACACCAGTTCCTGGTGGAATAGGTCCAATGACTGTATCAATGTTAATGCAAAATACTATGCAAGCATGTGAATTATATCATGATAATAAAAATTAATAAATTATAAATTTTTATTTATATCTCCATTTAGTACCATATATTGTATCTTCTATAAGAATATTCATGTTCAATAATTTATGTCTAATTTTATCTGCTATTAACCATTCACAATTTTTGCGAGCTTCTGTTCTTTGTTTTATTAAAATATTTATTTTATCATGTATGTGTTTATTTTTAATTGAATTTTGTTTGAATAAAAAAATACCATTTTTTTTAATAAAACCTAATATATTTAATATTTTTCTTAAAGTATTAGCTACACCATGTGCTAATTTAGATTTTTGATATTTTAACTTATTAATTTTATTAACCATTTTAAATAAAATAGAATGTACTTTTGGTGTATTAAAATCATCATTCATAGCTATATTAAATTTTTCAATAAAATCTTCACCTCCATGCGGTTTAATTGATTCATCAATGTTATCTAGAGCAATATAAAATTTTTGTAAAGAAAAAAATGCTTTTTTAATATTTTCTTCGCAATAAATAATTGGATTTCTATAGTGACTTGACATAAAGAAAAATCTAAGTGTTTCAAAATTATATATAGATAATAAATTTTTAATTGTTAAAAAATTATTTAAAGATTTAGACATTTTATTATTATTACTCATAATCATGCCAGTATGCATCCATATATTTGAACAATAACATTTATATGCAGATTGAGACTGAGCAATTTCATTTTCATGATGAGGAAATATTAAATCAGATCCTCCTCCATGTATATCAAAATTACAGCCCAGATATTTATGACTAATGGCAGAGCACTCTATGTGCCAACCCGGTCTACCCAAACCCCAAGGTGAATGCCATTTTGGATGATCTTTAACTTTGTTTTTTTTCCAAAGAACAAAATCTGATTTCGATTTTTTATCAATATTAAGATCATTATTAATAATAAATTTCAATTTATCTACTTTTTGATTAGAAAGAATACCATATGACTTACTACTTGAAACTGAAAACATCACATCACCATTTGATGCAATATAAGCATTTTTATTCTTTATAAGAATTATTATTAAATTAATAATATCATTTATATGATCTGTAACTTTTGGTTCATAATTTGGACGTACAATATTTAAGTTATCAAAATCTATATTCATTAAATCAATCATTTTTTGACTAAAAGATGTAAATGATTTATTATTTTTCTTTGAAAAATCTATTATTTTATCATCAATATCTGTGATATTACGTACATAATTAACATTATAACCAATGTAACGCATATATCTTATAATAACATCAAAAATTGTAAATGTTCTACCATGACCTATATGGCATAAATCATATGGAGTTACTCCACATACATATATACTAACCTTACCTAGATTATTAGGTTTAAATATTTCCTTTTTTTTTGTTAAAGTATTATAAATTTTTATCATTATATATCCTATAATAAATAATTTATATATTTTAAAATAATTTAATTTGATATTTTTTTATAAAAATAATTTTAATATTACTAATATATTTTGTAAATAAATAAAATTTTATTTTTACGATATATAAATATAGATTTGTACATTTTATTAATTTTGCATCATTTTAAAAAATTCTATATTAGTTTTAGTTAGTGATAATTTATTAATTAAAAATTCCATTGCATCTATTTCATTCATAGGATGCATAATTTTTCTTAGAATCCACATTTTATGTAATTCTTCTTTCGTTGTTAATAATTCTTCTTTTCTAGTTCCTGAACGATTGTAATCTATGGCTGGAAATACTCTTTTTTCAGAAATTTTTCTAGATAAATGTAATTCCATATTTCCAGTACCTTTAAACTCTTCATAAATAACTTCATCCATTTTTGATCCAGTATCTATTAATGCTGTAGCTATGATTGTTAAACTACCTCCATCTTCTATATTACGAGCAGCACCAAAAAATCTTTTAGGTCTGTGTAAAGCATTAGCATCTACCCCCCCAGTTAAAATTTTACCAGAAGCTGGAATAATTGTGTTATATGCTCTTGCTAATCTAGTTATAGAGTCTAATAAAATAATAACATCTTTTTTATGTTCTACTAAACGTTTTGCTTTTTCTATTACCATTTCTGCAACTTGAATATGTCTTAAAGATGGTTCATCAAATGTTGATACTACTACTTCTCCTTTTACTAAACGTCGCATTTCAGTAACTTCTTCAGGTCTTTCATCTATTAATAAGACTATTAATATACAATCTTCATGATTATAAGATATACTTTGTGCAATATTTTGCAATAACATTGTTTTTCCAGCTTTAGGCGGTGCTACTATTAAACCTCTTTGTCCTCTTCCAATAGGAGAAGTTAGATCTAAAACTCTAGATGTTAAATTACAAATATCTCCATCACGTTCCATTCTTAATCTTGAATTTGCATGTAATGGAATTAAATTTTCAAATAAGATTTTATTTTTAGAATATTCTGGTACATCATAATTTAATTTTTTCACTTTTAATAAAGCAAAATATCTTTCACATTCTTTAGGAGGTCTAATTTTACCAGAAACTGTATCTCCAGTACGTAAATTAAATCGACGTATTTGACTAGGAGATACATATATATCATCTGGTCCTGCTAAATACGAACTATCAATAGAGCGCAGAAAACCAAAACCATCTTGTAATATTTCTAATACTCCATTGCCAAAAATATCTTCTCCGATTTTAGCATGATGTTTTAAAATAGAAAAAATTATATCATGCTTTTTCATGCAAGCAATATTTTTTTGCCCCATGTTTGTACCTACGTTTATTAACTCTAAAATTGATTTATTTTTTAATTCAGTAATATTCATAATTATTTTTATTAAATTTAGTATTTGTTTTGAATTTAATTTATAAAAAATTGTTTAGAACAAACAAATATATTTGTTTTTTAATAAAATTTATGTTTTATTTAAATTAATTAAATTAAAAAATTTAATAAAAGTATAAATGTATTCAAAATATATTTAATTTTTATAAAAAAATTTATAAAATATAAAAAATTTGCATTTTATAATAAAACAATACTATTTAATTTATTCGTAATATTTTTATATATTTAAAATCAGAGTTAATAAAATTATTAATTTATATTTTATACATACATTACTAAATATTACTTTTTATAAAATCTGTTATTTCTCCCTTAGAAAAACGATTAATATTGGTTTCTAATAATTTACCTTCTTTAAAAAATAATAAAGTTGGTATACTTTTAATATTATATTTAGATGTAATGATTTTATTTTCATCAACATTTAATTTAGCTATTGTAATTATTTTATCAAATTCATCTGCTATCTCTTCTAAAATAGGAGATACCATTGTACATGGACCACACCATTCTGCCCAAAAATCTACTAAAATACAACCATTTGATTTTAAAACAATTTCGTTAAAATTTTCGTCATTTAAACAAATTATTTTATTATTCATTATATTTATCCTATTTAATATTATAATTTTATATAGTTTTAATTTCTAAAAGAATTTAAATAAATAACTGACTAAATTATATGATTAATTGTAGTCAATTATTAATTGATAAATTACTATAAAACATTTTTGAACATAAAAATATCATTTTAATATATATTTCTCATATATTTACGTAAATATGAACCTACTAGTTCAATAGGGTGTTTACGTATTTTATTATTAATATATTCTAATTTAATGTTATCTATATTAATATTAGATATACTTCTACCTAAATCTTGAATATTTAAATATTTAATAAATTTATCTTTAAGTAATGGTATAACTGTATTAGAAAATAAATAATTTCCATATTCTGCTGTATCAGAAATTATTCTATTCATTTCGTATAATTTTTTACGAGCTATAGTGTTTGCTATTAATGGTAATTCATGTAAAGACTCATAATAGGCAGATTCAGGTTTTATACCAAATTGCAACATAGTATCAAATGATAATTCTACGCTAGCTTTTATAATAGCTATCATTAAAGTCCCTTTATCAAAATACGATTGATTGTTAATTTTATCTTTATATATAGGAGCTTTTTCAAACCCAGATTTATTAGTTTTTTCTCTCCATGTAAGTAAATTTATATCATTGTTATGCCAATCTAAAATCATATTTTTTGAAAAATTTCCTGTTATTATTTCATTCATATGAAATTCAAATGTAGGTTTTAATAAAATCTTTAATTTTTCTGATAGATCAAATGCACGTAATTTTGCACTATTAGTTAATCTATCCATCATTAATGTAATTCCACCTATTTTTAATGATTCAGTAATTATTTCCCATCCATATTGAATTAATTTACCAGAATATCCTGCATCAAAACCATTTTCAACTAAATAATCAAAACATAATATTGATCCAACTTGTAACATTCCACATAATACCGTTTGTTCCCCCATTAAATCTGATTTAACTTCTGCAATAAATGAAGATTCTAAAACTCCTACTTTATGACTTCCAATTGCAAATGCCCATGCTTTAGCAATATCTAAACCTATTTTATTAGGATCATTACTATCATGTACAGCTATAAGAGATGGTACACCAAAATTACGATTATATTCTTTTCTAACTTCAGTTCCTGGACATTTAGGTGCAACCATAATTACAGTAATATCTGAACGAATTTTTACACCAATTTCAACAATATGAAATCCATGTGAATATCCTAATATAGCATTATATTTCATTAATGGTTGAATAAATTGAATGACTTCTTGATGTTCTTTATCTGGAGTTAAATTTATAATTAAATCTCCGTGTGGAATCATATCTTTCAAGGTGCCAATATTAAATCCGTTTTTTTTTGCATTTTGCCAAGATAAACCCTTTTTTTGAATAGTGCTATCACGTAATGCATAAGAAATATTTAATCCAGAATCTCTCATGTTTAAACCTTGATTTAATCCTTGAGAACCACATCCTATAATAACTATTTTTTTATTTTTTAAATAATTTAATGAATTAATAAATTCATTTTTTTGCATAAATCGACATTTTTTTAATTGTTTTAATTTTTGGTTAAAATTTAATTTATTAAAATAATTCATATTTTTAAAACCTTTTTAAATGTAATTTAATAATATTAAAATCAAATATATAAATATTTGTATATACAATTATTATTTATATATTTCAATTAAAATTTCAATAATAAAATATTTAAAATTTCAATATTTATATATATAAATCAACACAAACGATTAAAAAATATTTTTTAAAACCTAATCATACTACAACAAAATAGTAAATAAAATATACTTTGATTTTATAATAAATAATTAAAAAATTCTTATTAAATTACAATGAAATAAATAAACTCAATATATATTAAAAGTATATTTTAACATAAAAATTATTAACAATAACTAGTTTATAAAAATAAACCTTTTATTAAATTTTTATTTTTTTAATTTCAAACGATCTCTTACTGCACCTTTATCAGCGCTAGTAACTAAAAAAGCATATGCTTTTAATGCTAAAGAAATATTTCTTTTTCTATTTTTAGGTTTCCATAAATGATTATTATATTTTAGTTGTTTTTTTCTTCTTTTATTCATCTCTTTTTCTGATATTTGTAATGTTATTTCTCTTTTTGGAATATCTATATATATTATATCTCCATTTTCTATTAAAGCTATTTCTCCCCCACTAGCAGCTTCCGGAGAAATATGTCCAACTGATAACCCAGATGTCCCTCCTGAAAATCTACCATCAGTTATTAATGCACATGTATCGTTTAAATTCATAGATTTTAAAAATGTTGTAGGATATAACATTTCTTGCATACCGGGTCCTCCTTTAGGACCTTCATATCTAATTACAATGACATCACCAGCAAATATTTTTCCATTTAGTATATCTTCTGAAGCAGAATCTTGACTTTCATATACTTTAGCAGTTCCTTTAAAAGATAAATTATTTTTTTTAACTCCTGCTGTTTTCACAATACATCCATTAGTTGCTATATTACCATATAATATAGCTAATCCCCCATCTTTACTATAAGCAAATTTATTAGATCTAATACATCCATCTTTGCGATTCATATCTAATGTTTCCCATCTAAATGATTGAGAAAATGCTTTCGTTGTTATTAATCCCCCAGGACCTGCAGAATACATTTTTTTTATATTTTTATTATTAGTAGTCATTATGTCATAATTAGATAAAGTTTCAAACAAAGAAAGACCTAATATATTTTTTACATCTATATTTAACAATCCAATACGTTGTAATTCACCTAAAACACCCATAACTCCACCAGCACGATGAAAATCTTCCATATGATATTTTTTTGTACTAGGAGATATTTTACATAAATGTGGTACTTTTTTAGATAATAAATCTATATCTAACATTTTGAAATCAATTTCACATTCTTGAGCTGCAGCTAATAAATGTAGTACTGTATTCGTTGAACCACCCATAGCAATATCTAACATCATAGCGTTTTCAAATGCATGTTTATTAGCTATATTTCTTGGTAATACACTATTATCATTTTGATTGTAATACTTGTTAGTTAATTTAACTATAATATTTCCTGCTTTTTTAAAAAGATTTTTTCTATACGTATGTGTAGCTAATAACGATCCATTACCTGGTTGTGCTAATCCTAAAGCTTCAATTAAACAATTCATAGAATTTGCAGTAAACATGCCTGAACATGAACCGCATGTTGGACATGCATATTTTTCTATTTTATTACTATATTCATCTGAAATATTTTTATTTGCACCTAAAGATATAGCATCTACTAAATCTAGTTTTATTAATTTACTAGATGAATTTATTTTACCAGATTCCATAGGCCCACCTGAAACAAAAACAACAGGAATATTTAAACGCAAAGATGCCATAAGCATTCCGGGAGTAATTTTATCACAATTAGAAATACAAACCATAGCATCAACACAATGTGCATTTATCATATATTCTACAGAATCAGCAATTAAATCTCTTGATGGTAAGGAATATAACATTCCACTATGTCCCATCGCAATACCATCATCTATAGCAATAGTATTAAATTCTTTTGCTACTCCACCAAATTTTTTTATCTGATTTGCAACTAGTAATCCAATGTTACGTAAATGTATATGTCCAGGAACAAATTGAGTAAACGAATTAACTACAGCAATAATTGGTTTATTAAAATCACTATCTGTCATACCAGTAGCACGCCATAATGCACGAGCTCCAGTCATATTTCGCCCAAAAGTTGTTGTATGTGATCTATATTTAGTCATATTCTTTATTCCAAAAATATTTACATTACATAAAATGTAATATATATATAAATATATATTTTATAATATTAATATAAATTAATTTAAATTTTAATTTTTATTAAATATTTATTTAATAATTACTTAATTTTATTGATATAACATCTATTAATTTATTTAATTGTGTCAATAAAATATATATAGAACGTGTATTACTAAATACATCTATATATATATTTATAATATTATTATTATTGTTTTTTTTTTCTATATTAATTGCATGTAATTCAAATCCTCTATGTCGTATAATTCTTAAAATACGTTCAATTATTTCTAAACAAAATCTTGATTTAATGCATAATGCATATTTCATTATATTTATTTCTCCAACATAGTATCATTACTAGACCCTGGAATTACTAATGGCCATACATTTTCTAATTCATTGATTGATATATGCAATAAGAATGATCCTGTACTTTTAAGTAAAATTTTAACAGAATTAATAATTTGATCTTTCCTATGAATATGAATACCTGGTATAGAAAAAGATTTAGCTAATTTTAAAAAATTTGGATTATCTGATAATGTAGTTTCACTGTATCTCTTATTAAAAAATAACTGTTGCCATTGACGAACCATGCCTAATCTTTGATTATCAAATAATACTATTTTAAGTGGCAATAATTTTCTTTTAATTGTAGCTAATTCCTGAATATTCATCATAAATGAACCATCTCCAGATATACAGATTACAGTATTATATGGACAAGCAATTTGTGCTCCAATTGCAGCAGGAATACCAAAACCCATAGTTCCTAAACCACTTGATGTAATAAAATTTTCTGGAAAATTAAATGTCATATGTTGGGCAACCCACATTTGATGTTGTCCTACATCAGTGGTAATAATAGTATTATTTGGTGATAATTCACTAATAATTTTTAAAACAGTTGGCGCATATATACTATTACCTGGATGATCATATTTCCAAGCATATTTTTTTTTAAGTTTTAAAATTTTTTTTTGCCATGAATTTATGTTTAATGTTTGATTTAAAAAAGGTATAATATCATTTAAATTACCAAGTAGTGTTACATTTGCTTGTCTTAATTTGTTAAATTCAGATGGGTCTATATCTAAATGAATAACTTTTGCTTTTGGAGCAAATTTATCTAACTTTCCTGTAGCTCTATCATCAAATCTTGCTCCTATTACTATTAATAAATCAGAATATTGTACAGCCAAATTAGCCGCTTGATTTCCATGCATACCTAACATACCTAAATAATATTTATTGTCACTATCAACTGCTCCTAAACCTTTTAGTGTAGATACACTAGGAAGCTGAGTTTTTTTAATAAAATTTCTTAATGTAATTACTGATTTAGATATTCCAACACCACCACCTATATATAAAATAGGTTTTTTAGATAAAGAAATTAAATTTTTAGCTTTTTTTATATTATTAAAATGTTTTATATTAATTTTATTATGTTTATATATATTTTGTTTATTTTTATCAAACATGGATAAATCAATATTTTCTAATTGTATATCTTTAGGAATATCAATTAAAACTGGCCCAGGACGTCCATGATTGGCAATATTAAAAGCTTCTGATATTATATGAGATAATGAGTGAATAGATTTAACTAAAAAACTATGTTTTGTGCAAGACAAAGATAATCCAAGAATATCAACTTCTTGAAATGCGTCAGTACCAATAAGATTGGTTTCTACTTGCCCAGTAATAGCTACTATTGGTACAGAATCTAATAAAGCATCAGCTAATCCAGTAATTAAATTTGTTGCTCCTGGGCCAGAAGTTGCAATACATACACCAGTTTTATGGATAGCTTTTGCATAACCAATGGCAGCTATAATAGCTCCTTGTTCATGTCTGCATAATAAATGCTCAATTCCACCATCAAATAATGCATCATATATTGGCATAATTGCACCACCAGGATAACCAAATACTATATTAACATTTTGTTTACGCAATGATTGTACTACTAACTGAGCGCCTTTCATTTATATCCAACCTCAATTATTCATTTAAAATAGTATTTTATATAAAGATTTTGATCATATTTGTAAATTTAAAATTAAAATATTATTTTTAATAAAAATATTATATAAATATATATAGAATTATATTAGTTTATTTTACATTTAATTAATTTTATATAGTTAGTTTATTTTATATAAAAAAATATTAATTTATATTTTAAAAATATATGTTAAATATTAAATGTAAATTTAAACTTATAAAAATTTAAATAATATTAATTTAATTAACAGTATTTAAATTTTTTACAAACTTTAATTATTAATTAAAAATTATTTACTTAATATAAGTTAACATTAAAATTTAATTTTTTTTAAAAAAGTTATATATTTATATATAAAATTATTTATAAATAAAAATTTATAGGCACTATATATGATGTTATTAGTATATTTTTCTAGTAAATCAGAAAATACGCATCGTTTAATTCAAAAATTAAATTTATCTAATATACGTATTCCTTGTGATATAAAAAAAAAATTCATATAAATATTCCATATATTCTCATTGTTCCTAGTTATGGAGGTGGAAATATACGAAATTCTATACCATATCAAGTGATACAGTTTCTTAAAGAACCAAAAAATGTATTACTATTATCTGGTGTAATTGGTGCAGGTAATAGAAATTTTGGAAATTATTTTTGTTCAGCTAGTAAAATTATATCTCAAAAATTTAAAGTTCCATTATTATATTGTTTTGAATTATTAGGAACTGAAGAAGATATTATTAAAATAAGACAAGGAGTAATGAAATTTGGTAAAAAAAAATAATATTAACAATATTAATTTAAGTAAATTAAGTTGTTATGATTTTAATGCTATGTTAAATTTAAACAAAAAAAATGGTCAAATAAATTTTGATACAGATCATTTAGCTATTAAATTATATCAAAAACAATATATTATACCTAATATTATGAAGTTTTGTTCTATTAGTAAGAAAATAGATTATTTAATAAATGAAGGATATTATGAACAAAAGGTTATAAATTTATATAATAGAGATTTTATTATTTATTTATTTAAAGAATCATATAAAACAAAATTTAAATTCAAAACTTTTATGAGTATATTAAAATTCTATTCTAATTATTCATTAAAAACTTTTGATGGAAAAAAATATTTAGAATCTTTTGAAGATCGTGTTTGTATGGTAGCACTAACATTAGCAACTGGGGATAAAAAACTTGCATTAAATATAATGCATGAAATTATATCTGGACGTTTTCAACCGGCAACACCGACTTTTTTAAATTGTGGAAAAAAAAATAGAGGAGAATATGTATCATGTTTCTTATTAAGAATAGAAGATAATATGGAATCAATTGGTAGAGCGATAAATTCTGCGTTACAATTATCAAAACGCGGCGGTGGAATATCATTTATGCTCACTAATTTACGAGAAACAAATGCACCTATTAAAAATATAAAAAATCAATCATCCGGAATAATACCAGTAATGAAGATGCTTGAAGATGCCTTCTCTTATGCTAATCAATTAGGATCAAGGCAAGGAGCGGGAGCTGTTTATTTACACGCACATCATCCAGACATTTTAAAATTTTTAGATACAAAAAAAGAAAATGCAGATGAAAAAATAAGAATCAAAACATTATCATTAGGAATAGTAATACCAGATATAACATTTATTTTAGCAAAATATAATAAACCTATGTATCTTTTTTCTCCATACGATTTATATGCATATTATAAAAAACCATTTTCAGATATATCTATTAATGATAATTATTATAAATTAGTTGCTAATAAATATATTAGTAAAATTAAGATTAACGCTAGATCTTTTTTCCAAAAAATAGCTCAGATTCAGTTTGAATCTGGATATCCATATATAATGTTTGAAGACAATGCTAATAAAAATAATCCTATTTATGGGCGTATAAATATGAGTAATTTATGTTCAGAAATTTTGCAAGTAAATAGTGTAACTGAATATAATGAAGATTTAAGTTATAAAAATATTGGTAAAGATATTTCATGTAATTTAGGATCTTTAAATATTGCTAAAGTAATGGATTTTCCAAATATAAAACATACAGTTAATGTTGCTATAAAAGCACTGACAGCTGTTTCAGATATGAGTAATATAGTATCTGTGCCTTCAATTGCTAAAGGAAATGCCCAATCTCATGCAATTGGATTAGGTCAAATGAATTTGCATGGATATTTATCTAAAGAACATATTTTTTATGGAAGCAAAGAAGCATTAGAATTTACCGATATTTACTTTTATATTATAACTTATTATGCTTTATTAGCTTCTAACAAACTAGCTATAGAAAAAAAACAATTTTTTGTTGGTTTTAAAAAATCATTATATGCAAATGGTATTTATTTTAATAATTATATTAATAATACATGGGAACCAAAAACAGATAAAGTTCGTAGATTATTTCATAAAAAAAAAATATATATACCCTCAAAAGAAGATTGGATTAAATTATCAAAAAGTGTTCAACTTTATGGGTTATATAATCAAAATTTACAAGCTATTCCTCCAACTGGTTCAATTTCATATATAAATAATTCTACTTCGAGTATACATCCAATTATTTCAAAAATAGAAATTCGTAAAGAAGGTAAAATAGGAAGAATATATTATCCCGCTCCATATATGAATAAAAATTCAATGAAATATTATCAAAATGCATATGATATTGGTCCAAAAAAAATTATTGATACTTATGTAATTGCTACAAAACATGTAGATCAAGGTATTTCTCTGACATTATTTTTTAAAGATACAGCTACAACAAGAGAAATTAATCGTGCACAAATTTATGCATGGAAAAATGGAATTAAAACCTTATATTATGTTAGAATTCGTCAAAAAGCATTAAAAGGAACAGAATCATTTAATTGTTTGTCATGTAATTTATAAAAGAGAATTCATAATGAATATTATTCAAAAGCCTAAACATACAAATATTAAAGCAATAAATTGGAATAAAGTTAAAGATGAAAAAGATATAGAAATTTGGAACAGATTAATATCTAACTTTTGGGTACCAGAAAACATATCATTATCTAATGATATTCAATCATGGAATAATTTATCTAAATTAAAGCAAATACAAATTACTAAAGTATTTACTGGACTAACATTATTAGATACTATACAAAGTACAATTGGTGCTACATCTTTAATGATAGATGCTATAACTCCTCATGAAAAATCAGTATTTTCTAACATTAGTTTTATGGAATCTATTCATGCAAAATCTTATAGTTATATTTTTTCTACGTTATGCTCAATTAAAGAAATAAATGATGCATATAAATGGAGTGAAAATAATATTTTTTTACAAAAAAAAGCATCAATTATTACTAAATATTATTTAGAATCAAATTCTTTAAAAAAAAAAATTGCTAGTGTTTTTTTAGAATCTTTTTTATTTTATTCTGGGTTTTATTTAGCACTTTACTATTCTAGTCGAGGTATTTTAACAAATACTGCTGATATAATTAGATTAATAATTAGAGATGAAGCAATTCATGGATATTATATTGGATATAAATTTCAAAAAATTTTATCTTGTAGTAAAAAGCAAGATAAAAATCAAATAAAAATATTTACATATAATTTGTTAAAAGAACTATATGAAAATGAATTACAATATAGTAAATCTTTATATAAAGATGAAACTTTTTTTGAAGATATAATAATATTTTTGCAATATAACGCAAATAAAGCACTTATGAATTTAGGATATGAGCCATTTTTTTCAACCAAAAAAAACCTTAATCCTGTAATTTTATCAGCTTTATCACCAAATTCTAATGAAAATCATGATTTTTTTTCTGGATCTGGATCATCTTATATTATAGGTAAATCTGTTAATACAGAAGACGAAGATTGGGATTTTTAATAAAGTATTTTTTTAAATTTATATTTAAACTAAATATAATTGATAATGTACTTAATAAGTAAGTACATAATTTTATTATGTTATTTTAATTTTAGGTTTAATTAATTTGTTAATCCAATCTGTTATAATATAACCAAATGTTTTAATAATTCCATGTAATGAAATTTGATTGCTTCTATATAAAGATAAATATATTATTCTAGCTATAAAACCTTGTAAAAAAACAGATTTTTTAATTATATTAATTACTACTATACCAATAGTATTAAATTTTGATAATGATACCAGTGAACCTTTATTTGTATATGTATAATTAATTAATAATTCCTTATTTATTAATCTTATAATATTTTTATGTAAAAACAAAGACATTTGGTGAGCAACTTGAGCTCTAGGCGGTATTATCTTTCCTTCTGGTGTAACACACGAAGAACAATCACCCATAGCAAATATATTTGTATCATATGTAGTTTGAAGTGTAGGTAGTACTATTAACTGATTTATATTATTTGTTTCTAATCCATCTAAATTTTTTAAATAATCTGAAGCTTTAATTCCAGCTACCCAAGCTATTAATTCTGAATATATGTATTCACCATTTTTTGTATACATACCATTACTAGTAATTTTTGTAATTAATGTATTTGTTAAAATATTTACACCTAATTTACTTAATTCTTTATGTACAGAGAGTGATAAATTTATTGGTAAAGATGGTAAAATTCTTTCACCTGCTTCTATTAAATTAACTTTTAAAAGACATTTATTAATATTTATTACATTATATTTATTTAATAAATCAGCTGAATTATATATAGCTGCTGCTAATTCTACCCCAGTTAATCCTCCGCCAACTATAGATATATTAATAATATATTTATTTGTATTAACATCATTAAATTTTAAAAATAAATTCATCATTCTATTATTAAATTTTATAGCTTCATTAATATTATCTAAAAAAAGACAATTATCTTGTACTCCACTAATATTAAAATTATTTGATTTACTGCCAATTGCTATTACTAAAATATCGTAATTTAATATATATTTAATTTGAGATTTGTCATTTATATTTTTATTTGTATGTAAAAATATTTTTTTATTTTTACGGTCAATTTTATACATTTTACCTAATAAAAATTTAAATGAATTTTCATATGCATGAAATATATAACTAACAGATTCAGTTGAATAATCTATTAATCCAGAAGCTACTTCATGTAATAATGGTTTCCATATATAATTGTAATTACAATCTACTAATGTTATTTTTGCAATTTTCTTTCTTCCTAATTCATTTCCAAGGCTAGTAGCTAACTTTAGACCACTAACTCCTCCACCAATAATAACAATCTTTTTTAAGAGATTAGTCATATAAGCATGCCTCAAAATACTTTAAAAAATAATTTTATGATTTATACATTTATTTTATATTTGTAAAATAATTAATAAAATATATTATTATTAATATAATGATAATATTTATAAATTAAATAATTTTTATTAAAATAAATAATAAATATAAAATAAGTAATAAAATAATTAGTAATTAATATATAAAATTATTCAAAAATTCATTTCTATTTTTAATTGTTTAATCCATTTTTTTATTCTATTTTTAGTTAATTCTGGTTGTCTGTCTTCATCAATAGCAAGACCAACAAAATAATTTTTGTTAATTATTGATTTTGACGACTCAAAATAATATCCATCGGTTTTCCAAAAACCTACTATTTTACCTCCATTTATTTTGATTATATTATAAATTATATACATAGCATCACAAAAATATTCTGCGTAATCTTCTTGATCTCCACATCCAAAAATAGCTATTAATTTATTAGTAAAATTTATAGTTTTTAAAACAGGTACAAAATCATCCCAGTCACATTGAGCTTCTCCATAATACCATGTAGGTATTCCAAATATTAACTTATTATATTTTTTTATATCTTCTGAATTACTCTGAGATATATCATATATATCAATATGTTTTTCCCCTATGTTTTTTTGTATATTTTTAGCAATATTTTCAGTATTTCCGGTATCACTTCCAAAAAATACTCCAATATCTTTCATATTCACATTTTCCTAAATTTTTTTTATTATTTATCAATTAAAAAATTTACTGTATTTATTTGATATAATTTTATCACATATTATTTAAAATATGATAACATAAGTTTATATAATTATTAATAATGAATTAATATTTATTAAAAAGAGATAATCATGTTAAATACTGAATTAGAATTAATAATTAATAATAAACTTAATAATAATAAAATTAATGATTTTGCTCCCAATGGATTACAAATTGAAGGTCGTAATGAAGTACAATGTATACTTACCGGTGTAAGTATTTGCCAAGAATTAATAAATTTTGCTATTGAAAAATATTTTGATGCGATAATAGTGCACCATGGAATTTTTTGGAATAATGAAGAAATGGTTATTAGAGGTATTAAAAAAACAAGAATTAAATCTATATTAGATAATAATATTAATGTTTATGCTTGGCATTTACCGTTAGATATTAATAATAAATTAGGGAATAATATTAAATTAGCTAAAAAATTAAATATTAATTTAATTTCTATTATTGAAAATATTTTATTATATGGAAATTTTACAAATGCAATTAGTGGAGAGGAATTATATTTAAAACTCAAACATATTTTTAATAAAAATATATTATATTTTAATAAAAATGCTCCAAAAAAAATAAAAAATATAGTTTTATGCACAGGAAGCGGGCAAAAATTTATTAATTTAATGTATAAATATAATGTAGATGCTTTCATTACTGGAGAAGTTTCTGAACAAACTTTTCATGCCGCCAAAGAAATAGGAATACATTTTTATGCAGCTGGTCATCATGCGACAGAAATATATGGTATAAAATCTTTGGGTAAATGGTTATCTGAAAAATATTTTTTTAATGTAACTTTTTTAAATGTGTATAATCCAGCTTAAATTACTTAACTATTATATAAAAGTTTGTGGTAATAAAATTATTAAATATAAAATATAAAAATATATTTATTAATATATAATATATATACTATGTATGATATTCTGAAATTAATTTTTAAATTACATTTTTTATATTTTTATAGTTAAATTAAAATTATTGTTCATAATGAATACTTTTAATAAAAACAATATTGATATCATTGCTATTATTCCTTCAGCTGGAATAGGACGTCGTTTCTCAGAAAAAATACCTAAACAATATTTAAAAATTTGCGGAAAAACAATTCAAGAACATTCTATTGAAATAATTTTAAAACAAAAATATATTAAACAATTAATTGTAGTAATTAATAAAAATGATAATTTATTTTTCAAATCTAAATTTTATAATCATCCTAAAATAAAAACTATTATTGGGAGTTCAACTAGAGCTAAATCAGTTATGGCTGCATTAAATTATATTAGAAATACACAATGGATTTTAATTCATGATGCAGTTAGACCATGTTTATGTCAAAATGATATAGATAATTTATTAAAAATTACATCTTACACCAAAATTGGGGGAATTTTAGCAACCCCAATAAATAATACAATTAAATACTCAAAATTTAATAAAATTATTAATTATACAGTTAATAGAAATAATTTATGGAATTCTTTAACTCCTCAGTTATTTAAATTTAAATTATTAAAAAAATGTCTTAAATTAGCTTTATCTCAACATATAGATATTACAGATGAATCATATGTATTAGAATATTTTGGATATAATCCTCTATTAATTAATGGTAGTTCTGATAATATAAAAATTACTAATAAAGAAGATGTGAATATAGCAGATTTTTTTTTATCTAAAAAATTAAAGGAAAATAATCATAAGAATAGGACATGGATTAGATGTACATAGATTTGGTAGTAAAAAAAAGTTAGTTATTGGGGGAATTACTATTCCTTATTCTACTGGATTTATATCGCATTCAGATGGCGATGTTTTGATTCATTCAATTATTGATGCTTTGTTAGGAGCAACATCTTTAGGTGATATAGGTAAAATGTTTCCCAACACAAACCATAAATATAAAAATATAAATAGTAGATTACTATTACGTGAAGTTTGGCATAAAATTAAAAAAAAATATTATTGTTTATATAACATTGATATTACTGTTATTGCACAGGAACCAAAAATTACATTATTTACAGAGGCAATGAAAACTAATATTGCTTTTGATTTAGATTGTAATAAAAATATTATAAATATAAAAGCTACAACTACGGAAAAACTAGGATATATTGGAAGATGTGAAGGAATAGCTTGTGAATCAGTTGTTTTATTGAAAAAATTAAAAAATGATTTAATTTAAATTACTACTAGAATAATATTAACAATAACGAAAATTATTATAATATATGCATTAAAAAATTTTTTTATTAATTTAAAAATTAATAAAAATATTTATTATATTTAAAAATTTTTTAATAAAAATTTATTATTAATATAATAAATATTTTTTATATGAATAAATAATACATTTAATATAAAACTTAACTTTTAAAGTTAAATTAAAATATAAATAAATTCTATTTTTTTGGAAATATTACATGATAAAAGTATATGCACCAGCATCAATTGGAAATGTTAGTGTAGGATTTGATTCTCTTGGTGCATCAATATCTCCTATTGATGGAACTTTACTGGGAGATTGTGTGAGTATAACATATGCAAAAAAATTTAATTTAAAAAATATAGGCAAATTTGTTAAAAAATTACCTTATAAAAAAGAAAATAATATAGTTTATAAATGTTGGGAACAATTTTGTAATTTAGTTGGACATGTTATACCAGTTAATATGAAACTAGAAAAAAATATGCCTATAGGATCTGGATTGGGATCCAGTTCTTGTTCAATAGTTGCAGCATTAGTTGCAATGAATATCTATTGTAATTATTTATTAGATGATAATCAAATTTTAACTTTAATGGGTAAAATGGAGGGAATAATATCTGGTGAAATACATTTTGACAATGTTGCTCCATGTTTTTTAGGAGGCATGCAATTAATATTGCAAGAATCTGATATTATTAGTCAATCTGTACCAAGTTTTCCTAATTGGTTATGGGTTATGGCTTATCCAGGAATTTCTGTAAATACATCAGACGCTAGATCAGTACTACCTTTAAAATATTTTAAAAAAGATTGTATACAGTATGGACGTTATTTAGCCGGTTTTATTCATGCTTGTCATACTAAACAATCAAGTTTAGCATCTAATTTAATAAAAGACATAATAGCAGAACCATATCGAACTAAATTATTTCCTAAATTTTATAATGCAAAAAAAATAATTATGGATATGGGATCTCTTGCTTGTGGTGTATCTGGATCAGGACCAACTTTATTTGCTATTTGTGATAATATAAATATAGCTAAAAATATTAAAACATGGTTATATCAAAATTATTTAGAAAATAAAGATAGTTTTGTACAAATTTGTCGTTTAGATACATTTGGAGCTAGATTAATAAGAGAGTAAATAATGAAACTTTATAATATTAATAAAAAAAGCGAAGAAGTAAGTTTTACTCAAGCAATAAAACAAGGTATTGGTTCTAATCAAGGTTTATTTTTTCCTTCTACATTACCTGAATTTAATAAAAAAGAAATTGGTAAATTGTTGAAAATGGATTTTATTAATAGAAGTGTTAATATTTTATTATCATACTTTGAACAAGATTTTTCTTATAAACAAATTTTTAAATGGGTAAAATCATCTTTTAATTTTCCAATAAAAACTGTAAAAATTAATAATAAAATATCTATTTTAGAATTATTTCATGGTCCTACTTTAGCTTTTAAAGATTTTGGTAGTAGATTTATGGCACAAATATTAAATGAAATAAATGATAATAAATTAGTAATTTTAACTGCTACATCTGGTGATACAGGAGCTGCTGTAGCACATGCTTTTTATGGTATGAAAAATATTTCAGTTGTAATTTTATATCCTAAAGATAAAGTAAGTAAATTACAAGAATCTTTATTTAGTACTCTAGGAAGAAATATATACTCAATATCAATTAATAGTAATTTTGATACATGTCAATATTTAGTAAAAAAATCATTTTTAGACAAAAACTTAAATAAACAATTACATTTAAATTCTGCTAATTCTATAAATATAAGTAGAATTATAGCTCAAATTTGTTATTACTTTGAAGCAGTATCACAACTACCTAAAAAATTATTTAATAATATAGTTGTATCTGTACCTAGTGGGAATTTTGGAAATTTAACCGCTGGATTATTAGCGAAAAGTATGGGGTTACCAATTAAAAGATTTATTGCTTCAACCAATATTAATAATACCGTTCCACGTTTTTTAGAATCAGGTTATTGGGATCCTAAAGATACCATAACTACTCTTGCTAATTCTATGGATGTTAGTTGCCCAAATAATTGGCCTCGTATTGAAGAAATATTTAGACATAAAAAATGGAATTTTAATAGTTTAGATTATGGGTTTATAAACGATAAAAAAATAATAGATACAATTTATAACGTAAAATATAAAAATGGATATATTTTAGAACCACATTCTGCTATAGCATATAATATTTTATGTAATAAATTAAAAAATAATGAATATGGTCTTTGTTTAGGTACAGCTCATCCATCTAAATTTAAAAATTCTATAGAAAAAATTATAAATCAAAAAATAATATTACCTAAAATATTAAAAATAAAAGAAAAATTACCATTTTTATCAAAACATATTAAACCAGAATTTAAATTTCTTAAAGAATTTTTATTAAAAAATATATGTAAATGATTTTATTTAATAAATATTATTATTAGTAATATATTTAAAATATATAAAATTATATTAATGTAAAATTAACATTTTTAATTTAAATTAAATATTTAATATGACAATATTTAAAATTGAACGTGAACTTTTAATAAATCCTTTAAAAAAAATTAATTCTTCGTTAAGTAATCGTTATAATTTATTTATAACAAACAATTTACTAATAAAAACAAAAAATAATAATTTATTTTTAATAGGAACTGATTTAGAAATAGAAATTATTGCATGTATATATCTAAGTGAAAAATACATTAATAAAGAAATAACAGTTGATGCTAATAAATTTTATAATATATGTAATAATATGCCAACAAAATCTACCATTCAGATTCAATTTGAATCTAAATTCATAATAATTAGTTCTAAAAATAGTAAATATTTTTTATCTTCACAATCTTCAATTAATTTTCCTAAAATAAATTATCTAAATATAAAAGCTAAATTTAGTGTCTCAAATATACAATTAAAAAATATTTTAGAATCTGTTTATTTTGCTATGGCAAACAATGATGCAAGATATTTTCTTAATGGAATGTTATTAGAAATAGATGGAAAAATATTAAAAGCTGTAGCTACTAATGGACATAGATTAGCTATTAATTATATATATATTGAAAATACAAATTATAAACATTCATTAATTATACCAAGAAAAGGAATAATTGAATTAATGCGTATTCTAGGAAATGTTGAAAATTTTTTAAAAATTGAAATTTATGAAAACAATATTAAAATTAATTTCAAAAATTACGTATTTACTTCTAAACTAATTGATGGTTCATTTCCTAATTATAATTCTATTATTACTAATAAATTTAGTAAAATTTTACAAGTAAACTGTAAAATTCTAAAAGAAGCTTGCGTAAGAGCTTCTATTTTATCTAATGATAAAATTAAGATTATATATTTTGAATTAAAACTTAATAAATTAAAAATAATTTCTAATAATCAACTACAAGAAAAATCAGAAGAAACTATAGATGTAATTTATAATGACAAATCAATAAAAATTGCGTTAAATGTAAATTATATCATAGACGTACTTAAACATATTAAATCAAATGATTTAAAATTAATGCTAACAGATGAAAGATCTAGTGTGCATATTACAGATACTTGTAATAAAAATTATATTTATATTGTTATGCCTATACGTTTATAAAAATTTAAAGTTAATAAATTTAGCATAATAAATTATATTTTATTATATGTATAATCTAATATTTATTATAAATAATATGAATATTTTAGAATAATTTAAATGATGTTTATAAAATTCTAAAATTTAGTATAAATTAAACTATTAATAATTGAGTAATATATATGTCAAATTTTTATAATTCTACAAATATAAAAGTCCTTAAAGGATTAGATGCAGTACGCAAACGACCTGGTATGTATATTGGTGATACTAATGACGGAACTGGTTTGCATCATATGATATTTGAGATAGTAGATAATTCTATAGATGAAGTTTTAGCTGGATATTGTTCTAGTATTAATGTTATTATTCATGAAGACAATTCCGTTTCTATACATGATAATGGTAGAGGTATTCCAACAGATATTCATAAAGAAGAAGGTATTTCTGCTGTTGAAGTAATTATGACAGTATTACATGCAGGAGCAAAATTTGATAATAAATCATATAAGATATCTGGTGGTTTACATGGTGTAGGTGTATCTGTAGTTAATGCCTTATCTTATAAACTCGAATTAATAATTAATAGAAATGGTAAAAAATATAAACAAATTTATTATTCAGGAAAACCGGAAAAATCATTACAAGAAATCGGAAAAACTAATAATACAGGAACTAGTATACGTTTTTGGCCTAATTTAAATATATTTACAAATAATAATACGTTTCAATATGAAATTATATTAAATAGATTAAGAGAATTATCATTTTTAAATACTAACGTGAATATATCTTTATATGATGTAAAAAATAATAATAAGGATATATTAAATTATAAAGGAGGAATAAAATCTTTTATAAAATATTTAAACAAAAATAAAAAACCTATTCATAATAATATTTTTTATATATATACTAATAAAAATTCTATTGATGTAGAAATAGCTATTCAATGGAATAATGGACTAAAAGACAATACTAAATGTTTTACAAATAATATACCTCAAAATGATGGTGGAACTCATTTAGTAGGATTTCGTTCTGCTATTACAAGAACATTACATTTATATATTTATAAAGAAAACTTACTTAGAAAAAATAAAATTAATATTATTGGAGATGATGTTAGAGAAGGAATGATAGCTATTGTATCAATTAAAATTGATGATCCAAAATTTTCATCTCAAACTAAGGATAAATTAATTTCTTCAGAAGTTAGATCATCTGTAGAATCAGTAATTAATGAAAAATTAATGGAATTTTTATTAGAATATCCAAATGACGCAAAAATAATAGTAAAAAAAATAATTAATTCCGCAAAAATCAGGGAAGCATCTCGTAAAATAAGAGAAATTAACAGAAATAAACTTAACATAGATATTTCCCGTTTACCAGGTAAACTCGCGGATTGTCAAGAGAAAAATCCATCTTTATCAGAATTATATTTAGTAGAAGGTGATTCAGCTGGAGGATCAGCTAAACAAGGTAGAAATAGAAAAAATCAAGCAATATTGCCATTAAAAGGGAAAATATTAAATGTTGAAAAATCTAGTTTAGAAAAAATATTATCTTCTCAAGAAGTTGTTACTTTAATTACTGCATTAGGATGTAATATTGGTTCAAATTTATATAATTTAGATAAACTAAGATATCACCGTATAATAATTATGACGGACGCAGATGTTGATGGATCACATATACGAACATTACTTTTAACATTCTTTTATCGTCAAATGCCCAAAATCATAGAAAAAGGTTATATTTTTATAGCGCAACCTCCATTATATAAAATACATAAAAATAAAAAATCAATTTATATAAAAAATAATGAAGAATTAAATAAGTATTTAATTAAATCAGTAATGTGTTCTAAAAATTTATATATTAAAAATACTAATAATAAGTATTCTAAATTTAATTTAGCATGTTTAAAAAACATAATATGCGAATATTATGATATAAAAATTATTTTTTCTAAAATGAAACATATTTTACCAAAAATAGTATTGAATAATATTATGTATATTAATAAATTAGCAGTTAATGAATTATATGATAATGAAAAAGTTTTTAAATGGGGGAATATTTTAATTAAAAAACTAAAAAATGAAAAAAAACATGGAAAAACTTTTTCATTGCAAATACGAAAAAATAATATTAATAAAATATTTGAGCCAATAATTTTAATTAATAATTTTGGTATAGATATAAAATATCTACTAGATTACAATTTTTTTACAAGTAAAGAATATCATAAATTAACAACATTAGGAGAAAAAATAAATAATTTATTTAAAAAAAATTTATATTTTAATAAACTTGGGAAATATTATAAAATTAAAAATTTTGAAAAATACTTACAAAATATTACGGAAGAAACTAATAAACACATTACAATACAACGTTATAAAGGTTTAGGTGAAATGAATCCTAATCAATTATGGGAAACTACTATGAATCCACATAGTAGAAATATGTTGCAAGTTACTATAAATGATGCAGTAATTGCAAATAAACTATTTGAAACTTTAATGGGTGATAATGTAGAACCTAGAAAAAATTTCATTAAAACCAATGCTCAATCAATTAATATTGATGTATAATAATTTTAATTAAAAAATTAAATTTTTTACTAGTTATTAAAAAATTTTTTAAGGAAATATTAGTATTTACTAAAACAAATAACAATGGTGAAATGTCCGAGTGGTTTAAGGAGCATGTTTGGAAAATATGTATACAATTAAATATATTGTATCGAGGGTTCAAATCCCTCTTTCACCGATTTATAATAAATAATAAATTTATATAACTGTTATATTTAGTATAAATAAACCAATCAAGTTTTTAAAAATTAGCATCTTTGTTAGTTCTTGGGAATGGAATAACATCTCTAATATTTTGTAATCCTGTTATATACAGTAATAAACGTTCTAATCCCAATCCAAAACCGGAGTGCGGAATTGTACCATAACGTCGCAAATCTCTATACCACCAATAATTTTCTTTTTTTATTTTCATTTCATTTAAACGTTGATCTAAATAATTTAGTCTTTCTTCTCTTTGAGAACCACCTATAATTTCCCCAATATCTGGCATTAATATATCCATAGCTGCTACAGTTTTATTATCAGAATTAACTCGCATATAAAATGCTTTGATATTTTTAGGATAATTTTTAATTATTATTGGTAAATTAAAATATTTATCTGATAAAAATTTTTCATGCTCTAAATACAAATCTTTCCCCCATTCAACAGGATTTTGAAAATTTTTCTCAAATTTTTTTAATATATTTATCACATCTGTATAATTGATATGTATAAATTTTATTTTTAAAATATTATTTAAACGATTTATTAAATTTAAATTAATTCGTTTTCCTAAAAATTCCATATCATCTATATTATTAGTAATAACAAATTTTATTATATGTTTAATCATTTTTTCAGATAAATACATTATATCTTTTAAATTAGCAAATGCAACTTCTGGTTCTAACATCCAAAATTCTGCTAAATGTCTACTGGTATTAGAATGTTCAGCTCTAAAAGTTGGACCTAAAGTATATACTTTAGATATAGCACAAGCATAACTTTCTACTGTTAACTGTCCAGATACAGTTAGAAAAACTTCCTTACCAAAAAAATCTTTTTTATAATCTATGTTTCCATTTAATTTTTTAGGTAGATTTTTAAAATCTAAAGTAGAAACTTTAAACATTTGACCTAAACCTTCCGAATCAACAGTAGTTATTAAAGGTGTAGGCACCCAAATAAAATTTTCTCTATCCATAAAATTATTAATAGCTTGAAATATAGTATTTCTTATTCGAGATACAGCTCCTATTAAATTTGTACGAGATCTTAAATGAGCAAAATTTCTTAAATGTTCTAAACTATGATATTTAGATGACATAGGATATTCATCAGGAATATCTACTAATCCTAGAACTTTAACATATATTGCATAAATTTCGTAAAGTTGTTCTGACTTTTGAGCTCTTTTAACTATCCCAGTAATCATAACAGAACAACCTGTTGTTAATTTTGATATTTTATTGTAATTTAATAAATTATTTTTTATTATTACTTGTATTGATTTAAAGCATGATCCATCATACACCATAAGAAAAGATATACCTGATTTAAAATTTCTTACTGTTCTAATCCATCCACATATTTTTACTTCATTATCAATATATTTATTAGAATTTATAATTTCATTTATAAAAATAATATTTTTCATATAAAACCTAGTTTGTATATAAATTTCTTTAAAATAATGTTAAATATTAAAATATAAAATATATATAATTAAAATTGTTTAAATATAAATATTATAGTTATATGTTAATATTTTTAATATTTAACATATTTATATATGTTTATACTATCAAATATTATGCATATATAATTAAGTTAAATAAAATATTTAAATATATAAAAAACTTATTTATATAAAAAATCAAAAAATTTAACTTTTAATGTTTTTTAATTATATTTAATTTAGGAGTATTTATGTTTTTTAATTTAATTAAAGCAATGTTTTTTATATATACTACTGATCAAGTTCATGAATTTATTATGAAACAAATGAAATTTATGAATGAAAAAAATTTGGAATGGATTTTTTATCAAAAAGTACCTATTAAAAAAATTAAATGTATGGGTATTATTTTTAAAAATCCTTTAGGATTAGCGGCTGGATTAGATAAAAATGGTGATTGTATCAATATATTTAGTGCTATGGGATTTGGTTTTATTGAAATAGGAACAGTTACCCCAAAAGCCCAATATGGTAATTTGAAACCACGTATTTTTCATTTACAACAAGTTCATGGCATAATTAATAATTTAGGATTTAATAATAAAGGAGTAGATTATTTAATAGAAAATATAAAAAAATCAAAATTTAAGGGTATTTTAGGTATAAATGTAGGTAAAAATAAAAATACACCTGTCGAAAATAGTAAAAATGATTTTTTAATATGTATTAAGAAAGTGTATCCATATGCAAGTTATATTACAGTAAATATATCTTCTCCAAATACTATATCAATAGACAAACTTAAATTTAATGAAAATTTAAATGAAATATTAAAAGCTATTAAAAAACAACAAAATAAATTATGTAAATATTATAATAAATATGTACCAATTACTATAAAAATTTCTCCAGATATGAAAGATAGCGAGCTAATTCAAATGGCTGATAGTTTAATAAAAAATAAAATTGATGGAGTAATTGCTACTAATACAACAATTAATAGAAATTTAGTAACAGGATTAAAACATGATACTCAAAAAGGTGGACTAAGTGGTAAACCATTACAATTTAGAAGTACTGAGGTTATTAAAATATTAAGCAAAGAACTAAAAGGTAAAATACCAATTATTGGAGTTGGAGGTATAGACTCTGCTATTTCTGCTAGAGAAAAAATTAAATATGGCGCTTCTCTTATACAAATACATTCTGGATTACTTTTTCATGGTCCAAAATTAATTCAAAAAATATTATACAATATATAATTAATTTTTATATAAAAGAAATAGTTATTTATAATAACAAAATTTAATTAATAGCAGTAATATCTTATTATGTTAAATATATATTTACATATAATACTTTCTTAACAAAGGTTATAACATATGTCATTAATAAGAATTAATAATGGTTATTTATCACTATATAATAAAGTTATATTAAAAAATATAAAATTAAATATTGAAAATAATGAAAAAATTTGTTTAGTTGGTAAAAATGGAGTGGGTAAATCCACATTACTTAATATTTTAAATAAAAAAATATTATTAGACTCAGGACAAATAATTTTTAAAAAAAATATTACAGTATCTATGGTATCTCAAAAAAATTTATATAATGAAATTATAAAGAAAAAAGATATAAATGTCTTTCAATTTTTAACCGAAGAAAATTGCCAAAAATCAATAATATTAAAAAATTATTATGAAACTTTAAATCAAATTAAAATAAATCCAAATAAAAATAATATCGTTAAAATTAACAATTTAACAGACAAGATGAATTTTTATAAATTATGGGAAATAGATAAAACTATCAATAATATTTTAATACAATTAAAAATTAATACATATACTAAATTATCATCATTATCTGGTGGTTTATTCCATAAAATTAAATTATATAAATCTTTAATATTTAATCCTGATATCTTATTATTAGACGAACCAACTAACCACTTAGACATTATTACAATATCGTGGTTAGAAAATATATTATTTAAATTTACTGGAAGTATTATATTTATTTCACATGATAGATATTTTATAAAAAAATTATCTAAAAGAATCATAGATTTAGATAATGGCACATTAACTTCTTGGTCTACAAATTATGAAAACTATATAAAATATAAAAAAAATTTATTAAATATAGAAAAAATAAAAAAACTTAATTTTAATAAAAAACTAGAAAAAGAAAGAATATGGTTAAATCAAGGAATTAAAGCACGACGTAAAAGAAATGAAAAACGTGTTCGTATTTTTAAAGAAATGAAATTTAACAAATTTAAATATGAACCAAAAAAAACTTTAAAACAATTTTATTCACATAAAACATCTGATTCTGGAAAAATTGTATTTAAAATTCATAATCTAACTTACTACTTAAAGAGTACAAAAATAATCAATAATTTTAATTTACAAATTAATAGAGGAGAAAAAATTGCAATAATTGGCTTTAATGGTTGTGGTAAAACGACATTAATTAAATTAATTATTGGTATTTATAAACCTCATAGTGGAAATATAGTTCATGGAACAAATTTAAAAATTTCTTATTTTGATCAATTACGTAGTACGTTAAATTATAATAAAACAATTATTGAAAATATATCTAATGGATCTATGAATATTTTTATTAATGGATTAGAAATAAATATACTAAAATATCTAAAAAATTTTTTATTTGATGAAGAAAAATCTCTAACTTTAGTTAGATTATTATCAGGAGGTGAATGTAATAGATTGCTTTTAGCAAAGTTATTTTTACAACCGAGTAATGTATTAATACTTGATGAACCTACTAATGATTTAGATTTAGAGTCTTTAGAAATTTTAGAAAAATGTATTAAAAGATATACTGGTACTTTAATAGTAATAAGTCACGACAGGCAATTTTTGCAAAATGTAACTAATAAATATCTAATATTTGACAAAAACAGACAAATTAATATTTATAACAATAAAGATTATTTAAAAGAATCTATTTTAGATATTAAAAATTCAATAAATTTAAAAAATAATAAAAAAATAAATTCTAAATATAAATTAGAAAAAGAAATAAAAAGAATTAACAATAATATTATTAAATTAGAAAAGCAAAATAAAATATTAAACAATCAAATTATATCTAAAAATTTTATTTATCAAGACAATAAATTAAAAAAAAATATGTTAAATAATATTAAAAATATAGAAAATAAAATTGAAATCGAATTTAATAAATGGGAACATTTAGAAACAGAAATAAGCAAAATAAATAAAATAAATAAATTATAAAATATAGTTTTTACTATATACACGTATAATAATATACGTGTATATCAATAATATTATATATTTTTTGATTGTCCAAATCTAATTGAAGCTTCATCCCAATTAACTATATTCCAAAAAGATACTATATAATCTTGTCTACGATTCTGATATTTTAAATAATACGCATGTTCCCATAAATCTAATCCAATAATTGGATATCCAAATGTTCCAGATATAAATTCACCCATCATTGGATTATCTTGATTTGAAGTTTTTACTACTAATAATTTATTATTTTGATTTACTAACCAAGTCCATCCAGAACCAAAACAAGACATAGAAACATTTTCAAATATTTCTTTAAATAATTCAACACTTCCAAAATTTTTTATGATAGATTTTTTTAATAATCCATGTAGACTAGTACCTATTTTAAGACCTTTCCAAAATATATTATGATTTATATAACCTCCTATATTATTTCTTATTAATGTTTTAATATTATCTGGTAAATTTTCTATTTGTGTAATTAACTTATCAGCTGTAATATTATCAAATTCAGGAAATTTTGATAAAATATTATTCACATTATTAGTATATGTACGATGATGTTTATCATGATGAATTTTCATTGTTTTTTCATCTATATATGGTTCCATATCATCATATTTATAAGGAAGTGATGGTAAAATTAAATTCATTAAAATATCTCCGAATTTTAATTAATTAATATTATTAATGTATTTATTATATAATTTAATATTATATATATTTAATATATTTAATATAAAAATTTTATTATATAATGAAAATTATAAATTTAAAAAATATATTTAATTTTATAATTAAATAATAAAAATTATTAAATATAATTATTTTTATATTTATATAATTAAAATATTTTTCTATAAAAAATATAATAAAAGAGAAAATTTGCATGACACAATGGATTAAAGGGAAAATATTAAAAATTATATATTGGAATGATAGATTATTCAGTATTTTTATTAAAGCTGATGTTGCTCCGTTTATTGCAGGTCAATTTACAAAATTAAAATTAAATATATCTGATAAAATCATGCAACGTGCTTATTCATATGTCAATGCTCCAATAAATAAAAATTTAGAATTTTATATATCATTAGTTAATAACGGTAAATTTAGTAATGCCTTATATAAATTAAAACCAGGAAACAGTATATTAATTTCAAAATATTCTAAAGGAGTTTTTATAATAAAAGAAATTCCACGTTGTGAAAATCTTTGGATGTTTGCAACAGGCACAGGAATAGGTCCGTATTTATCAATTTTAGAAGAAATAAATAATCTAGATAAATTTGATACTATTATATTAGTGCATGCAGTAAGTTTTTATAAAGATTTAAGTTATTTGCCTAAAATGTTACGTTTAAAAGATAAATATAATAAAAAACTACATATACAAACTATAATAAGTAGAGAAAATATAAATGGATCTTTATATGGTTATATTCCAAATTTAATTGAAAATGGAACATTAGAAAAAAAATTAAATATACAAATAAAATGTACTAATAGCCATATAATGTTATGTGGTAACCCAAATATGATTAAAAATACTTTAAATATTTTAAAAACTAAAAAAAATATGAAAAAACATTTTATAAATAATAAAGGTCATATAACCAGTGAACAATATTGGTAAATTTTAATAAATATATTAAAAATATTTGTTAAAATTATTTATACAAAAAATAAAATATTAATAATATAAAAATATGAGATATCCATTAATTATAGGTAATTGGAAATTACACGGAAGTTTTAATATGATTAAAAAATGGTTTATTATTTTTAATAAAGAAAATTTAAACATCTATAATTGTAATGTTGCTATTGCTGCCCCTACAATATATTTAAATATAATAAAATCTTACATAAAAAATACTAAAATAGATATTTGTGCTCAAAATGTAGACTTTAATATTTCCGGGGCATTTACTGGAGAAGTCTCTTCCTATATGTTAAAAGATATAGGAGTTAAATATGTAATTATAGGTCATTCAGAACGCCGTAAATTTCATCAAGAAAATAATAAAATTATAATTAAAAAATTTAAATCTATAAAAAAAGCAGGATTAATTCCTGTTTTATGTATTGGGGAAAATATATTTGATTATAAAAATAATAATTCAAATACAGTATGTATAAATCAAGTAAAAGCTATTTTAGATGTTTTAGGCATAAATGCATTTAAAAATACAGTTATTGCATATGAGCCAATTTGGACAATTGGAACGGGAATTACAGCTAATCCTATAAAAATACATAGTATTATACAAAATATAAGAAGTTATTTATCTAAATATGATCATATTATATCTAATAATATCATTATCCAATATGGAGGTTCAATTGACAATATAAATTGTCAAAACTTTTTAAATTATAAAAATATTGATGGATTTATTTTAGGATCATCATCTTTATGTGCAAATAAATTTTGTAAAATAATTAAATCAACAATTAAAAATTTTAATAATTTTTAAATTAATTTAAAAAATTAAAGTAATTTTGTGACATTTTCATCATATATTTATAAAAAGATCTTTTTTTAATACTGAAAGCATTCATAATGTTATTATGAACTAATTTACCTTTATGTATACCAATACATCTTTTATTATGTCCATTTAATAAAAGTTTTATAGAATATGATCCCATACATGAAGCTAATATGCGATCATAAGCTACCGGTCTACCACCTCGTTGTATATGACCTAATACTGTTGCCCTAGTTTCACGACCTGTATTTTGCTCAATATATTTGGCTAGTTTTACAATATCACAAATATGTTCAGTAATAGCAATTACTGCATGTTTACTACCATTATCTATTTTTTTTTTAATTTTATTTAAAAGATCACTTTTGCTGAATTTAGTTTCTGGTAATACAATAAACTCACATCCTCCAGCTATAGCAGATGATATAGTTAAATCACCACAATAACGACCCATAACTTCTACTATTGATATGCGTTGATGAGATATAGATGTATCTTTTAGTTTATCGATGGCTTCTACAACAGTTTCTAAAGCTGTAAAATATCCAATAGTATAATCAGTTCCTATGACATCATTATCTATAGTACCAGGTATACTAATGCAAGTTATACCCATATCAATTAATTTTTGTGCCCCAATGTAAGAACCTCCTCCTCCAATTATAATTAACGCATCAATTTTATGTCTGTTGATATTTGCAACTGCTACAAGTCGAATATCATATTTATAAAATTTATTAAAACGAGAAGAACCTAAAAAAGTTCCACCTTTATTTAAAATATCTGATACATTATGTTCACTAAGTTTTACAATATGGTTTTTAAATAAACCTAAATATCCATTATATATACCATAAATTTCTAATCCTTTTGATAATCCTGTTCTAACTACACTTCTAATAGCTGCATTCATACCAGGAGCATCACCACCACTAGTTAATACACCAACTTTTTTTATCATAAAAATCTCTATACTTTGTATAAATTTTATTTTATTTATTAAATATTTTAATTAAAATTTACTAAAAATAAATTTAAAATAAAAATTTATATATAATAAGTAAAATATGTTCTATAACTTTTCTAAAATTACCATAGCACATACATATTTCCTTTCGTCTGTTAAAGTAATATGTATAGTATTAACTTGTAAAGTTTTTGCTAAAATTTTAGCAGCACCAAATAATTTAACAAATGGTTTACCTAAATAATCATTATTGATTATTAAATGTGGAAATATAATATTATTATTTATACCTACACCTAAAGATTTAGATATGGCTTCTTTTGCAGCAAATTTTTTAGATAAAAATCTTATTGGTTGTTTACAAGTATAATATTTATTATATTCATTTTCACTTAAAATTTTTTTAACAAATTTATCACCGAAACGAAATAAAATATTTTTTATTCTTTTTATTTCAACAATATCTATACCTATACCTATAATAGTCATAAATTAAATAATTTTATATTAATATTTTTTACTGTAATTAATTTACAATATAACTATTAATAACATAATTATATATATTTAATATTATTTTTTATTAAAAATAAGTTAAATCTGGATTTATAATAGTTAATTTATGATTTTAATATGTTTATAAATTTAAGATTTATAATTATTTAATTTAAAATTAATATTATTTATTTAATATTAATTTTAATCTTTACAAATTATTTATATATAATATATTATTAAATAATATTAAATTTTTTATAAAATTTAAATTTGTATATACAATATATTTAAATACAATTAATATTTATTTATGTTTTAAATATATGTATTTTTTAATATAAATTTTATATTATTTTAACAAATAAATTTAAATTAACATTTGTTTTAAAAATATTCTCTAAATCTTTTATAGATTTATTTCGTATAATTTTTATTTTGTTACCATTATATCCAATAACTATCTTTTTTTGGCTTAAACGATTTACTAAAATTATTCCATAAATATTATAATATCCTAAATAATTAACAAAAAATTTTTTAATTTCAACAGATAAAATATATGGAAGCTCATCTCCTAAAAAACGAATTAATTTTTCACGTACAATTTCTGATATAAGAAATTTAATATCATAATTATTAATAAATTTACCACTAAAATAGTGGTTACTTTTAGGTAATAATTTATATAATAACTTAACTAATATTTTAATATTTTCCCCATTTTTAGCACATATAGGTATTATAGAGTAATAATTTTTAATTTTATTACATACATATTTAATATGTGGCAACAATAGGTTTTTATTTAAAATTTTATCAATTTTATTTATTAAAATAATAATTGGACATTTTACATAATATAAATTATTTAAAATAAATTCATCTTCTTGAAACCAATTTAATGTTTCAATAACAAATATAACTATATCTACATTATATATATTTTTAATAATTTTTAAATTATTTATATTAATAAAATTTTTTTCTTGTATTCCTGGAGTATCTAAATAAATTATCTGATATGGTAGTGAAGTATGAATGCCAGTAATTATACTACGAGTAGTATTAGGTTTTCTAGATGTTATAGAAACTTTATGTCCTATAAGTTTATTTAATAAAGTTGATTTACCAACATTAGTTCTCCCTACTATAGTTACAAAACCACAATATGTGGTGTTATTATTTTTTTTCATAAAATTATTCTGGTTCCAAAAATTTTAATGCTATTTCTGCTGCATTTTGTTCTGATTTACGACGACTTAAACCATTACCAATAATTATTTTATTTAAAATATTTAATTTACATTGTATATTAAATTTTGGCTCGTGAGATTCTCCATATATTTGTATTAATACATAAATAGGTAATGATAATTGATTTTTTTGCAAATATTCTTGTAATCTAGTTTTATAATCTTTTTGTTTATTACCTGGATTAATTGTGTTTAATCTAAATTGATACCAATTAAGCACTAACATTTCTATTGTTTGAATATTACTATCCAAAAACACACCTCCTATTAAAGCTTCTACTGTATCTGCTAAAATAGATTGCCTACTATATCCTCCGCTTTTTAATTCACCAAATCCTAATCTTAAACATTTACCAATTCCAAATTCTTTAGCTATTTCTGCTAATGCATTACCTCTAACTAATGTAGATCTCATTCTACTCATATCACCTTCGTTTATTTCTGGGAAACGATGATATAATGCATGTGCAATTATATAATTTAATATTGCATCCCCTAGAAATTCTAATCTTTCATTATGAATAGTACTTGCACTTCTATGAGTTAATGCTTGTAACAATATTTCATATTGTTGAAAAGTATATCCTATTTTTTTTTGAAGATTATTAAGCAAAATATAATTCATATATTGCTAATCACTAAATAATTAAAAAATATAAATAACATTTAAATATAATTTATATAATTTTATTAAAGTTATATTTTAGATTATTATTTAAATAATAATATAAAATTTTTTATAAATTTATTATCTTTTATTAATGAATAACACCAATATGTTTTAATCTTAATCCTGTGGGCCATTTATTTTCTTGTTTTTTAAAACTCATCCAAACATAATAAGCCTTACCTATCACATTTTCTTCGGGAACAAAACCCCAATAACGACTATCTTCACTATTATCTCTATAATCACCTAATACAAAATAATGTCCTTTTGGTACAATCCATGTAAATTTTACATTATTAAATTGTTTAAAATAAAATTTAATTTTATCTAAATATTTCGGTATATATAATATATCATGCTTTTTATTATTTATTGACTCTGTTTGTTGCAGTAAATTTATATAAGCATAATTATTTTTATTTAAAAGTTTTGTTTTTAAATCATTATTTATATTTTCTAATACTCCAAAAGAAATATTATTTTTATTTATTTTATTAAAAAATAAAATAAAATTACTTAAAAAAGTTTTTTTGTATTTAATATTTAAATTTTTGTAATATTTATTACATTTAGTGATCACTGAAACTTTTTTTGTTATAGGATTGTATTTAATATGATCACCAGGTAATCCTATTATTCTTTTAATATAATTTAATTTAGTATTCATAGGATATTTAAAAATTACTACATCACCATATTTAGGTTTATTAATATGTATTAAAGTTTTATTAAAAAAAGGATCTTTAATATTATACGCAAATTTTTTTACTAAAATTAAATCGCCTATTAATAAAGTTGGTGCCATAGATGAAGAAGGAATATAAAATGATTCAAATATAAATGATTTAATAACAAAGACTATTAGTAAAAATGGTAAAATATGTGCAAAATTTTCTATTATTATTTTAAATAAAGAAAATCTAAATAAATTTATCTTTTTATTTATTAATCTAATATTTAATAAACACCAACATATTCCAGTTATTACTATTAATATTAGTAATAATATTGACATAATTATTTACCATTATAAACTATTTTATAAATTTATTTAAAATTGCATTATTTGTTTACATTTAATATTGCTAAAAATGCTTTTTGTGGTATTTTTACACCACCAATATATTTCATTCGTTTTTTACCTAACTTTTGTTTTTTTAATAGTTTATTTTTCCTATTGACATCTCCTCCATAGCATTTACTTGTGACATTTTTTCGTAATTGTTTAATATTTTCTCTAGCTATAACTTTATTTTTTATAGATGCTTGTATAGCTATATTAAATTGTTGACGTGGTATTAAATTTTGTAATTTTTTTACTAATAAACGACTAATATATATAGAATTACTTTTATGAGATATTAATGATAATTCTTCAACTTGTTTATAATTAATAAATATATCAATTTTAACTATATTTGATTTTTTAAAATATTTAAATGCATAATCTAAAGAAGCATATCCTCGTGAAATTGATTTTAATTTATCAAAAAAATTTAACATCATTTCAGCCATTGGTATTTCATATATTAATATTATTTGATTATCTTGATAAATAATATTACGTTGAATACCACGTTTTTCTTGACATAATTTTATTATATTACCTAAATAATTCTGAGGAAATAATATACGACATTCAGCAATAGGTTCTCTAAATTCACTAATATTTAGTTTAGATTTTAATTTAGATGGACTATCTATATATATAATTTTATTATCATTAGTTAATATTTCATATACAACTGTTGGTAAAGTTACAATTAAATTTAACTTATATTCACGAAATAATCTTTCTTGAATAATTTCCATATGTAGAAGTCCAAGAAAACCACATCTAAAACCTATTCCTAATGCTTGAGAACTTTCTTTTTCATAGAATAAAGATGAATCATTTAAACTAAGTTTTTCTAACGCATCTTTAAACATATAATAATCTTTATGATTTAATGGAAATAAACCTGCATAAACTTGGGGCTTAATTTTTTTAAATCCAGGTAATGGATTATTAGATTTATTTTTTAACGATGTTAATGTATCTCCAACTGGAGCACCATGTACATTTTTTATACCACATGTTATCCATCCTACTTCACCACAACTTAATTTATCACATAGCACGCGTTTAGGTGTAAATATCCCAATTTGTTCTATGTTATATATATAACCAGTACTCATAACTTGGATTTTATCAGTTTTTTTTAATATTCCATCATTTACCTTAATTAAAGATACTACACCTAAATAATTATCAAACCAAGAATCTATAATTAAAGCTCTTAGTGAATTTTTTAAATTGTTTTTAGGGCATGGAATTTCTTTAATTAATTTTTCTATTACTTCTATAACACCTTCTCCAGTTTTAGCTGAACAACAAGCATAATTTGTAGACTCTACACCAAGTAAATTTGAAATATCTTTAGATATTTTATTTGGATTTGATGTAGTTAAATCAATTTTATTTAAAACTGGTACAATTTTTATATTCATTTCTTTAGCTATATAACAATTTGCTACTGTTTGAGCTTCTATACCTTGACTAGCATCTACTATTAACAAAGCTCCTTCGCAAGCTGACAACGATCGAGAAACTTCATAAGAAAAATCTACATGTCCAGGGGTATCTATAAAATTTAATTTATAAATTTTATTACTTATAGATTTATATTTTAAAGTTACACTACGTGCTTTAATTGTAATACCTCGTTCTTTTTCTAAATCCATAGTATCTAATACTTGATCTGTCATTTCATTTTTATTTAATCCTCCACAAATTTGTATTATTCTATCAGATAGAGTAGATTTACCATGATCTATGTGTGCAATAATAGAGAAATTTCTTATATTTTTCATTTAATTTATATTAAATTGTTAGTTTAAAATACTTTAAACAATATTTATTTACCAATAAAATTTATTTATTAATAAATAAAACTAATTAATAAATGATTTATCAAAAATATAAATTATAGTTTTGTTTTTAATAAAGAAATATCAGCTATACAAAGGAAAATATTATGTATTTTATTTAACAAAAATAATCTATTATTTCGTGTATCATTATTAGATACCATAATCATAACATGTTTAAAAAAATTTTCTATATATTTAGATATAAAAATAAATTCTAAAAAAATATCTTTATAACATTTCTTATTTAAAAGAGATTTTATTTTTTTATATAATAAATTTATAAAATTTAATAATTTTATTTCATATGGATTTACTAATATAGACATATTAAAAATATATGAAGTATCATAATTACATTTTTTTAAAATATTTGATATTCTTCTATTAGTAGAAATTAATAATTTTGATTCTTTTAACTTACATAAAAAACTTACTGAAATTATTTTTTCTTCAAAATCTATTAACTTAGTTTTAGATATAGACAAAATAGAATTAATTTCATCAATATTATATCCTTTGTTTATATAAAAAAATATTAAACGATCAAAAATAAATTTAATAATATTATTTTCTGTTAATATATTTGTCAATTTATTTTTGTATAAGCTAATAGCTAATTTTATTAAATCTTTTAAATCTATATTTAATTTTTTGTTAATTAAAATTCTTATAATACCTATAGTTAAACGACGTAAATAAAAGGGGTCATTTTTAGTAACCGAGTTTTTATTTATACCAAACATACCAACTAATGTATCTATTTTATCTGCTATTGATAAAGCAGATGAAATAAGAGTAGTAGGCAATATATCATTAGAAAATCTAGGGTAATATTGCTCTTTTTGGGCTAAAGAAATATCATATATTTCTTTATTATACATAGAGTAATACATACCAATTACTCCTTGTATTTCTGTAAACTCACATACTATATTAGTTGTTAAATCACATTTTGATAATAAAGCTGCTCTTTCTGTATATTTAATATTGGCTCCAATCTGATTTGCAATCCATGCAGATAATTTTTTTATTCTAAAAGTTTTTTCATACATAGATCCTAAATGTTTTTGAAATAATACTTTTTTAAGATTTTCTAATCGATCTATTAATTTATATTTACAATCAATATTAATTAAAAATTCAGCATCTTGCATACGAGAATTAATAACTTGCTCATTATCATGGATAATATTTTTCATATTATTAGATATAATATTAGAAACAAATATAAAATATGGTAATAAATTATTATTTAAATCATATATTGGAAAATATTTTTGATAATTTTTCATTATACAAATTAATATTTCTCTAGGTATAGATAAAAATCTTTTTTTAAATTTACCTAATAATACAACTGGATATTCAACTAAATATGCAATTTCTTTTAATAATCTCTGATCTAAATCAGCTATACCATTAATATTAGTAGTAATTCTATGAATATCACAAATAATTTTTTCTTTTCTTTTATCAAAATTTGCTATCACAAAATTATTTTTTTCTAATATATCTGGATATTGATGTGCATGATTTAAAGTTATTATATTTTTACCTAAAAAACGATGACCATATATAAAACGATTAGCATTAATGTTAAATATTTTACATTGTATTATTTCATCATCCAATAACATTGTAATACTCGTAACAGGTCGTATAAATTCAGCAAAATTAGAATTCCATTTCATTGTTTTTAAAAATTTAATTTTTTTTAAAGAAAAAATAATACTTTTATATAATAATTCTTTTAAATTATTAAATTTTAATTTAAAAAATTTTATGTCTATTTTAGATTGGTAAATATTACATATTTTAATCGCAAAACGACGCGAAGTAGAAAAATAAAATAATTTATCATATTTAATTTTAAAATTTTTTAGTTTTATTTTTATATTTAAAACAAAACTTTTATGTAAAATACACTGTGATTTATATGGCATTTCTTCTGTGCCAATTTCAAATAAAAAAGTACTATTTTTCATATAATCTCTTTATTAGTTATTTTGTTACACATTGGGAAATTTAAATCTTTTCTAGAATTAAAATAAGATTTAGCAATTTCTTTGGAAAGATTATTTAATTTAATAATATAATTTTGTCTTTCTGTAACAGAAATAGCTTTTCTAGCATCTAATAAATTAAAAATATGTGATGTTTTTAAAATTAACTCATAAGCAGGTAAAGATAAAGGTTTTTTTAAATTCAATAGATGATGTATATCTTTTATATTTTGCTCAAAACAAAATAATAAAAAATTTATATTTGAATATTCAAAATTATATATCGATTGTTCAACTTCATTTTGAAAAAATAAATCTCCATATGTTATAGTTCTATCAAATCTATTATCCCAAATTATATCATATACTGTTTTAACTTTTTGTATATGCATAGATAAGCGTTCAAGACCATATGTGATTTCTCCAGTTATTGGGTTACACTCCATACCACAAACTTGTTGAAAATATGTAATTTGTGTAATTTCCATTCCATTAATTTGCACTTCCCATCCCATACCAAAAGCACCTAAAGTAGGATTACTCCAATCATCTGCTATAAAACGTATATCATTTTTTACACAATCTATACCTATTTCTTTAAGAGAATACAAATATAAATCTTGAAAATTATTTGGTACAGGTTTCATTATAACTTGCAATTGATAATAATGTTGCAAACGATTTGAATTTTTCCCATATCTTCCATCTGAAGGCCTACGAGAAGGTTGAACATATACACAAAACATTGGTTCCGGACCTATAGACCTTAAACATGTCATAGGATGTGATGTACCAGCACCTACTTCTAAATCTAATGGTTGTATACTAATACAACCTATATTTGACCAATAATTTTTTAATACTTTAATTAATTCCTGAAATGTTTTGAAATTTGTATTATTCATAAGTAATTTTTTATTTAAATAAAAATGTATTTAATTTATATATTAAAATATATAAAAAATAACTAACCTAGTTTAGGTTAGTAATCTATTTTACTTTTAAAAATTTTTAATTTGATTTTATATAAATATATTTTAATTATAATTAAAATCTTAAAATATTTATACTTCATAATTTTTTTAGTTTTATTAAAAAAATCTTTTAAAAAAATTTTTTATATATTATTTTATATATGAAGTTAACATTAATAATAAATTAATAAATATTATGAATATAAATTTTTTAAAAAAATTTTATAATTTTAAATGCAATATGTATATTTATGGCAATAATAAATTTATCTTGTACTAATAACACACAATATAATTTCTTAAAATATGACAATCAAGATTGTATTAAATCTTATGCATTACATAATTTAATATTACCTAATAATTTAAACTTACTAAAAATAAATAAAAATAACATAATAATGTTAAATATTAAAAAAGGACATTGTAATAACAAACTAGATATTAAACCACCTATTGATAAGAATAGTAAAAATTAAAAAACAATGTATTATATAAATAAATTTTCTATCACACGTTGATATATATTACTTAATGTAATTAAATCATTAATATGTATACATTCATTTGGTTGGTGTATTGTTTTATTAATGTGACCTATTTCTATGATTTCATCACAAATATCTCGTATAAATCTTCCATCAGAAGTTCCGCCTGAAGTTTCTATATTGGGTTTCATATTTTGATAAAATTTTATTGATTTAATTATAGATTCTCCTAATTTACCAATTTTAGTAATAAATGGTGAACCATAAAGAGTCCAATAAATTTTATATTTTAATTTATATTTATTTAACAAAAAGTCAACTTTTTTACTAATTATATTCTTTGTTAATTTTGTATTAAATCTAAAATTTATACTTAATGTAAGTTTATTTGGAACAACATTACTATATTCAGTATATCCTGAATTAATATAAGTTATTTGCATAGTTGTAGGAGAAAAATAACTATTACCATTATCCCATTTTAAATCAACTAATTCTTTTAAAAAAAATGTTGTTTGATATATTGGATTATGTAATATATTTAAATAAGCAACATGACCTTGTTTCCCAAATATTTCAATATTTGCTGTTAATGATCCACGACGACCATTTTTTATGGTATCACCAATTTTAAATTTACTTGTTGGCTCACCTATAATACAATAATCTATTATTTCATGTCTTTGTTTTAATATTTCTATTATTTTTTTTGTACCATTTATACAATTAGTTTCTTCTCCTGAAGTAATTATAAATGCTATTCTATTTGAATGATTTGGATTATTCATAATAAAATTTTCTACTGCTATAACCATAGATGCTAATGCGCCTTTCATATCAGCAACACCTACACCATATAACATATTATTATCAATAGTAGGAACAAATGGTAAAAATTTCCAATTCTTAAAAGATCCTGGGCATACAACATCTGTGTGCCCTGCAAATGCTAAAGTTTTACCTTTACCTCTCCATGCCCATAAATTTGTTACATTATTAAATTTAAAAATCTCAATATTAAATTGAAGTTTTTTTAATCTATCAATAATTATATTCTGACATCCAGCATCATTAGCATTTACTGATTGTAATTTTATTAATTTTTTTGTTAAATTTAATACAGGATATTTCATATAACAACCTTTGTTATAAAATTATAAATTTAATTTTTAATTACTTATTTAATAAATTAAAATAAAATATATAACTTATATACATAAATATATTATAGATATTTTATATATTAAATAATAATAAAATTTTTATATATTTATAGTTTTAATTATAAACAAATTATTTAAATATATATCATATATATTTAAAAAAGTTAATTATATGAGTTTATATTATTAATATATCAATAACTTATTAATATAATTACAAATATGCCATTAAATATATATTTTATTAAATTATTAAATTATGTTTTGTAAATATTTTTATTTAAAAAATTGATAATTTATAATAGTTAATAATATAACTATATATTTAATATTAACTGAATAAAATTAACAAATAAAAATTAAAAAACATATTTTAGGATTTTATAATGGATAAAACACGTACTGAAAAAGATGCTATGGGTATCGTTAATGTTCCCAATACTAAATTATGGGGTGCTCAAACACAAAGATCATTAGAAAATTTTTCTATATCTAATGAAAAAATGCCAAATGAAGTTATTAAAGCTTTAGTTTATATTAAATATGCTGCAGCTCAAGTACATAAAAATTTAAAATTATTAAATAAAAAATATGCTGATGCAATAACCATTGCTGCTAGTGAAATATTATTAGGTAAACATGTTTCTGAATTTCCATTATCTGTATGGCAAACAGGTTCTGGAACACAAAGTAATATGAATGTTAATGAAGTTATAGCTAATAGAGCTAGTAAAATTTTGGGAGGAGAAATAGGAGAAAATAGATTAATTCATCCAAACGATGATGTAAATAAAAGTCAAAGTTCTAATGATGTTTTTTCTTCAGCTATGAATATAGCTGCAGTAATTGCATTAAAAGAAAATTTATTACCTAAAATTAATTCTTTAAAAAAAACATTAAATAAAAAATCACAAAAATTTAAAAATATTATTAAAGTAGGTAGAACACATTTGCAAGATGCTACACCAATAACTCTTGGGCAAGAAATTTCAGGATGGGCATCTATGCTTGAACATAGCGAAAATCATATAAATAATGCTATAAATCATATAAGTGAATTAGCTTTAGGCGGAACTGCAGTAGGAACAGGTATTAATACTCATCCAGAATACGATAAACAAATAGTTAAAATATTAACTAAGCTTATTGGTCATAATTTTTTTAATGCAAAAAATAAATTTGAAGCTATTGCTACTTGTGATGCGTTAGTATATTCTCATGGTACATTAAAAAGTTTAGCATCATCAATAATGAAAATTGCTAATGATGTTAGATTTTTATCATCTGGACCACGTTGTGGAATAGGTGAAATTATAATACCTTCAAATGAACCAGGAAGTACAATTATGCCTGGTAAAATAAATCCTACACAATGTGAATCAATAACTATGATTTGTTGCCAAGTTATAGGAAATGATGTATCTATAAATATAGGTGGATCTTCAGGAAATTTAGAACTTAACGTATATCGTCCAATGATAATTTATAATTTTTTACAATCTGTTCGTTTATTAACTGATGGAATTAATAGTTTTAATAAACATTGTATTTCTGGAATACAACCTAATTATCATCGTATTAATTATTTTTTAAATAGATCATTAATGTTAGTAACTGCTTTAAATGTCCATATTGGATATGATAAATCAGCAAAAATTGTAAAAAAAGCTTATGAAGAAAATATAACATTGAAAAACGCATCATTAAAATTAGGATATATTACAGAAAAACAATATGAAGAATGGGTAAAACCTGAAAATATGATTGATAATAAAAATAATAAATAATAATAAAAAATAAAACACTTAATTTATTATTAATAATATTAAATTATATGGAATCCCCCATCAACATGTATTACTTCTCCAGTTATTCCTGAAGACATATTTGAACATAAAAAAGCAGCAGTATTACCTATATCTTCAATCGTGACTAATCTTTTTATAGGAACATGACATTTAAAACTTTTTTGTATTTTTCTAAAATTTTTAATATTATATGAAGAAATAGTTTTAATTGGGCCAGAAGAAATAGTATTAACTCGAATTCCACTAGAGCCTAAAGCATATGCCATATAACGAGTATTTGATTCAAGAGAAGCTTTAGCTAATCCCATAACATTGTAATTAGGAATTGCTTTTTTAGATCCTATATAACTAATAGTAATTAATGATGAATTTTTTCTCAACATATGTTTACTTGCTTTAGCCATAGCAACAAAACTATAAGAACTAATATTATGAGCGATATTAAAACCTGATTTAGTAATTACATTTAAATAATTACCGTTTAATTGATCTTTTGGAGCATAAGCTATAGAATGTATAAAACCATCAAATACATTCCATTTATTTGATAATGTATTAAATAATTTATTAATATCATGATCTTTTGATACATCACATTTTATAAATATGTTGGTATTTAAAATACTTGCATATTTTTCTATTCTCGGTTTTAATTTATTATTTTTATACGTTAAAGCTAATTCTGCTCCATGAAATAATAATGATTTAGCTATACCATAAGCTATAGAATTATGGTTTAATAATCCTGAAATTAATATTTTCTTTCCTTTAAGGATCATATATAAATATTACCTAATGATTAATTTATAAATAAAAATTTTCAATTGAATGATATTCAAATTTTAATGATAACAATATAATGACATATTTTATATATTACATATTATGTAAATGTTTAATTTAAATTTATTTAAATTGATAATTTATCATTGATATTTACTAAAATTAAATACACATATTTAAATATTTTTTAAATATAAAATAAAATTTTTTGGAGAAAATATGTATATATTTTGGCAACTTTTCTTTAAAATATGCGAAATTATTTGGATAACAATAAATTTTTTTAGAAAATTTGTATTTAATTTAATATTTGTTATAACTGTACTTTTTTTAATTTCATTTTTTTTAAATTTTCAACATTTTGATAACTTTATTCATAACGGAGCATTAATTATTAATTTACAAGGAAAACTTACAGATAATGTCAGTTCAGATAAAAAAATAATTAAACATATACAAGACATATTAAATATTAATCATTCTCAAAGTAATTCAATATTCAAAATAGTTAATAAAATACGTCAAGCTAAAGATGATGCAAATATAAAAGGAATTGTTATGTATCTAAAAGATATGAGTGACGCTAATTCATCTTCTATTGAATACATAGGCAAAGCATTAAATGAATTTAAGAATGCAGGTAAACTTATATATGCAATAGGTAACAATTATACTCAATCACAATATTTACTTGCTAGTTATGCAAATAAAATTTATATGACATATGATGGTGAAGTAGATATACATGGTATTTCTTTTATGAATTTTTATTTTAAAAAATTAATTGATAAATTAAAAATACATAATTATATATTTAAAGTTGGTAAATATAAATCAGCTATTGAACCGTTAACTAGAAATAATATGTCAATAGATGCTAAAAGCGATACTAAGCAATTAATAAGTAAGTTATGGCAAAATTATTTAAATACTATTTCTAAAAATAGAAATGTTATATGTACAACTTTATTTCCTGGAGCATACAAATTATTAAAGCAATTAAATATGGTACATGGGGATACTTCTAAATTAGCTCTAATGAATAAATTAGTAGATGAAGTAAAATCAGAGTCTGCAATTGAAAGAGATATGATTAGTATTTTTGGTAAAAATCCATTTACTTCTTCTTTCAATAAAATTGATATGGATACATATAATGTGTCACAATATGCTATGTTTTTAAGACAACATAAATTTCATATAATAAATCGTATAAATTATGTTAATAATGAAATAGCTGTAATATCAATTAATGGTAAAATTATTGATGGAAATCAAAATTTTCAAGATTTAGTTTCTGGAGATACTATTGTTAATCAAATAAAACAAGCTAATTTAAATAAACGTGTTAAATCTATTATATTAAGAGTAAATAGTCCAGGTGGTAGTTTATCTGCATCGGAAAAAATTCGTTTAGCATTAAAAGATTCAGTAAATATTTATAAAAAACCAGTTGTAGTATCTATGGGTGATATTGCTGCGTCAGGTGGATATTGGATATCAACTCCAGCGAATTACATTATTGCGACTCCAACTACAATAACTGGATCAATTGGAATTTTTGGCATTATTAATAATATAAGTCATTTACTTAATACTATTGGTATAAATTTTGATGGTATATCAACTAATCCTGAATTACAAAAATCAATGACAGCTGATTTATCTACAATAATGCAAAATAAAATACAATTAATAGTAGAGCATGGTTATAATAAATTTATTAATTTAGTATCTAAATCTCGTCATAAAACTAACAAAGAAGTTGAATTAATTAGTCAAGGGCATGTATGGATTGGCAATGATGCTTTAAGTAATGGATTAGTAGATAAATTAGGAGATTTTGATGATGCTATTAAAAAAGCAGCAGAATTAGCACATTTGAAAGAATATAAAGTAACTTGGCCTGAAGAAAATCAAGGAAAATTAGATATTTTATTTAAAAAAAATAAAATTAAATTTAGTAATGTTAATTTAAATATTATTAAATCTTTATTACCAGTACAAAAAAGTGATTTATCTTTGATTAATTCAAATATAAATTCAAATTTTGTTTGGAATGATCCAAAAAACTTATATATTCTTTGTTTATACAATGATTTATATTTATAAAACATTAAAAATATATTAATATAATTAAATAATAATAATTAATTATATTTAAATATAAAAATTTTTATTTAAAATAATTTAATATTTTAACAGGTTTAATTATGAGTATTAATATTGGAATAAATGGTTTAGGTCGTATTGGTAGAATGATTTTAAAAGAAGCGCAATGTAGAAATAACATAAATATAGTAGCGATAAATGATTTATTAGATATAAATTATATTGCTTATATACTTAAATATGATTCAATTCATGGAAAACTTAATTATGAAATTTTTGTAAAAAATGGGTCATTATTTATAAATGGTAAAAAAATACGATGTACATCAGAAAATAATCCCTCTAAATTAAATTGGGGAGAAATGAATATAGATATTATTGTAGAATCTACAGGATTATTTTTAAATAAACATTATGCAAAACAACATATTTTATCTGGAGCTAAAAAAGTTATAATAACAAGCCCACCTAAAGATGACATACCAATGTTTGTATTTGGAGTTAATCATAATTTGTATAACGGTCAAAAAATTATATCTAATGCTTCTTGTACCACTAACTGTTTAGCTCCATTAGCAAAAGTTATTAATGATAATTTTGGAATTATAGAAGGATTAATGACTACAGTACACGCAGTAACTGCTACTCAAAAAACTGTAGATAGTATATCCAATAAAGATTGGAGAGGAGGAAGAGCTGCTTATCAAAATATTATTCCATCATCTACTGGAGCAGCAAAAGCAGTAGGTAAAATTATACCAGAATTACATGGGAAAATTACAGGAATGTCTTTGCGAGTACCTATACCAAATGTTTCAGTTGTAGATTTTACTGTAAGATTAAAAAAATCGTCATCTTATAATGATATTTGTAATGTAATTAAAGAAGCATCAAATAATTCATTATATGGTATAATGGAGTATATTGATGAACATTTAGTATCTACAGATTTTAATGGATCTAAATTTATATCTATTTTTGATAGTAAAGCAAGTATTATGTTAAATAATAAATTTATAAAATTAATCGCTTGGTATGATAATGAAACTGGTTATTCTAATAAAGTACTAGATTTAGCTAGTTATATTTGTAAATAAATATTTGACAAATTAATTATATCTGTTAATTTATAAAAAGTACTGGTGAGGTTCCCGAGTGGTTAAAGGGAATAGACTGTAAATCTATCGTCATTGACTTCGAAGGTTCGAATCCTTCCCTCACCATATTATTTTGCTAAATTTTATATAAAATACACATAAAATTATTCTATCAATTTAATATAAATTTCAATTTAAATCTCTAATTTTTATATAGAAAATACTATATTTATATTCCAAAATATTTAAAAATTTTTATAAATTTAACTATTTTTATATTTAATTTTAATAAAATTAGGATATATATTATAAATGAAACTTAATAAAGTTACAGTAGAATTACTTCATGAATCAACACTATATCATATGGATTCTACATCAATATTTTATCATTTATGTAAAAATAAATCATCAACTTTATTATTAGAATCAGCTGAAATTAAATATAAACAAAATGTAGAAAGCATGATAATAATTGATAGTGCAATTAAAATTACTGCTTTAGGATCAGTAGTTCAATTAAAAGCTTTAAGCGTTAATGGTCAAGAATTACTTTTATTATTAGATAATATTTTACCTAAATCAATTTATATAATTAAAAAAGATTTTAATTTTAGAAAATTAATTTTTCCTATGTTTAATATAAACACTGATGAAGATTCTAAATTACATAATTTATCAATTTTTGATTGTTTAAGATTATTAATAAATTTAGTTAAACAACCAAAATCTGAATCTTTAAAATCTATGTTTTTTGGTGGATTATTTTCGTATGATTTAATATCAAATTTTGAAGATTTACCCATATTAAAAGCTAAACAAAAATGCAAAGATTACTGTTTTTATCTTGCTGAAACTTTATTAATATTAGATCACAAAAAACAAATATGTACACTACAATGCAGTTTATTTAGTAAAAATAAATTAGAAAAACAACGTTTAAAAAAACGAATTTTAGAATTAAAAAATAAATTAAATGTTAATATATTAGATTCTATTCCATGTAAAAAAATTAGTAAAATGCATTTATTATGTAATCAAAATAATAAAAAATATTATAAAATAATAGAGTATATGAAAAATAAAATAAATGATGGTGAAATTTTTCAAGTAGTGCCATCTAGAAAATTTTATTTACCGTGTATATCTCCTCTTTCTTCGTATAATACTTTAAAATTAAATAATTTAAGTCCATATATGTTTTTTATGCAAGATGAAGAATTTACTTTATTTGGGACATCTCCTGAAAGTTCTTTAAAATATGACCCTTCTAATAGACAAGTTGAATTATATCCAATAGCAGGAACAAGAGCTAGATCTTTTTTAAAAAATGGTTTGATAAATCAAGATTTAGACAATAAAATTGAGTTAGAAATGAGATCTGATCAAAAAGAGCTTTCAGAACATTTAATGTTAGTTGATTTAGCTCGTAATGATCTTGCTAGAATTTGTGTACCAGGAACACGTTATGTTGCAGATTTAATTAAAGTTGATAAATATTCTTTTGTTATGCATCTTGTATCTAGAGTAGTTGGTAAGTTAAAAAATGAATTTGATATGCTTCATGCGTATCAAGCTTGTATGAATATGGGGACTCTTAGTGGAGCACCTAAAATACGTGCTATGCAATTAATATCAAAAGTAGAACAAGAACGTAGAGGTAGTTATGGTGGGTCTATTGGATATTTTACTGGTTCTGGAATCTTAAATACATGTATAGTAATTAGATCTGCTTATATAGAAAAAGAAATTGCAACTATTCAAGCAGGAGCAGGAATAGTATTAAACTCTATTCCAGAATTAGAGGCAGAAGAAAGTTTAAATAAAGCACGTGCTGTATTAAATGCTATTATTACATCTCATAAAGCAATGGAAGTTTATTATGACAAATATTTTACTTCTTGATAATATGGATTCTTTTGTATATAACTTAGTAGATCAATTACGAAATAACTCATGCAATGTTATTATTTTTAGAAATACATTATCTTATAATTTAATTATAAAAAAATTAAAAAATATAAAAAATCCAATATTAATGCTTTCTCCTGGTCCAGGAATTCCATCAAAATCTGGTTGTATGCCAAAATTGATAAAAATCCTTAAAGGATATATTCCTATAATTGGTATATGCTTAGGTTATCAAGCTATTGTAGAATTATATGGTGGAAATATTGAAAAATCTAAAGTAATTATACATGGGCAATCATCTCAGATAAAACATGATAATAAATATATGTTTTATGGATTACCTAATCCATTAAGTGTTGCTAGATATCATTCTTTTATTTGTAATAATATACCGAATTTACTTACAATAAATTCAAAGTTTAATGATACTGTTATGTCAGTAAGAGATAATAAAAATAAAATTTGTGGTTTTCAATTTCATCCAGAATCTATTATGACTACCCAGGGAACATTATTAATAAAACAAACTATAAATTGGGTAAAGTATTAATATTAATAATAAAATGAATTTATAAAATGTATATCACAAATATAATAGAAAAAATTATGTTAGGAAATGCTATAAATTATAACCAATCTTATGATTTATTCACATCTATTATAAATGGATTAGTTTCTAAAAAAGAAATAAAAAATATTTTAATTAAAATGAAATTTCGTAATACACTGTATTCTACTCAAGAACTATGTGGAGCTGTACATGCTTTTTTAACATGTTCTTTAAAATTTCCAAGTCCAAAAAATTATTTATTTGCTGATATAGTAGGCACTGGAGGAGATAAAAGTAATAGTATTAATATTTCTACAATCAGTGCAATTGTAGCAACTGGATGTGGTGCTAAAATAGTAAAACATGGTAATTATAATACTTTAAGTAAAGTTGGATCTTTTAATTTATTAAATCAATTTGGCATAAAAATTGATATATCATCACAAAATTCAAGAAAAATTTTAGATGAATTAGGGATATGTTTTTTACTAGCACCACAATATCATAAAAGTTTTAAAAATATAATGCCAATAAGAAAAAAATTAAATACAACAACCTTTATAAATGTGTTTTCTCCATTAATTAACCCTTCAAAACCACCATTAACATTAATAGGTGTATATAAACCTAAATTAATTAAGTTAGTTGCTAATTCTTTACTAAATTTGGGATATTTAAGAGCTGCTGTTGTACATAGTGGAGGAATGGATGAAGTATCATTACATGCTCCAACAATAGTTGCTGAAATAAAAAATAATAAAATTAATACATATACATTGTATGCAAAAGATTTTGGTTTACCAAAACAACGAAAATCATCTTTGGAAATAAAATCTAAAGAAGACAATATAAATATAACAACTAAATTATTACAAGGATGTGGTAAATATGAACATGAATGTGTAGTAGCAGCAAATGTTGCTCTTTTATTAAAACTTTTTGGTCATGAAAATCTCTGTAAAAATGCTTATAAAGCACTTAATGAAATTAGAAGTGGTAAATCATATATTCGTTTAATTAATTTAATAAAAAAAACACAGGAATATAATTAATTTATATGCATGATACTATTTTAAATAAAATTTTAGAATATAAATACAAATGGGTAAAAAAAAATAAAAAATTACATCCAATTAATTCATTTATAAAATCAATAAATTATAGTAAAAAATTTTTTTATAAATCTTTATATAAGAAACAAAAAACATTTATTTTAGAATGTAAAAAAGCTTCACCTTCTAAAGGAATAATAAGAGATAACTTTAATCCAATAGAAATAGCAAATATATATAAAAAATATGCAGATGTTATATCAGTATTAACTGATGAAAAATATTTTTATGGTAGTTTTAATTTTTTATTAAATATTAGTAAAGTAGTACATCAACCAATTTTATGTAAAGACTTCATAATAGATACTTGGCAAATATATTGGGCTCGTTTACATAATGCAGATGCTGTTTTATTAATGTTATCGGTATTAGATGATGATACTTATTTGAAATTATCAAATTTAGCTCATAAATTAAAAATGGGAATTTTAACAGAAGTTAGTAATATTAAAGAAATAAAAAGAGCAGAAAAATTAAATGCAAAAATTATAGATATAAACAATCATAATTTACATGATTTATCAATTGATATTAATAGAACAATTAAATTAGCACCTAAAATATCAAAAAAAATAAAAATTATAAGTGCATCAGGAATTAATAATTATAGACAAATAAAAAAATTAAGTAATTATGTTAATGGATTTTTAATTGGTAGCATATTTATGAGTAAAAAAAACATTAATATGTCAATATGTAAAGTATTATTTGGAGAAAATAAAGTATGTGGATTAACTAGATCAATTGATGCACAAACATCATTATATTACGGTGCAATATATGGTGGATTAATTTTTATTAATAGTTCCCCTAGATGTATTCATTTAAAAAATGCTAAACAAATTATAGATAAAACACCATTACATTACGTAGGTGTATTTAAAAATTATAATATAGAACAAATTATATCAATAGTTAAAGAATTAAATTTAAAAATAATACAATTACATGGTGATGAAGACCAGAATTATATTAATAAATTAAGAAAAAAATTACCAATAAATTGTTATATTTGGAAAGCTATAAATATGAAAAATTCTTTAATAAAATTAAATTTACACAATATTGATCGTTACATATTAGATAATGGTGGTGGTAGTGGCAAAACATTTAATTGGGATATATTAAAAAATATGAATCTCAAAAAAACTATATTATCTGGAGGATTAAATGTTTATAATTGTGTTAATGCATCTAATATAGGTAGTGATGGTTTAGATTTTAATTCAGGTGTAGAAATATCGCCAGGAATTAAAGACAAAAAAAAAATAAAAGAAGTATTTTACAAAATAAAAAATTATTAAATAAATATTTATTATTTTTTAATAAATTAAAAGAGATTATCTATATGACGTTACTAAATTCATATTTTGGTAAATTTGGAGGTATGTATGTCCCACAAATTCTTATACTTCCATTGTTACAATTAGAAAAATCATTTATTGAAACTAGATTTAACGACACATTTAACTCAGAATTTAATGATTTATTAATTAATTATGCCGGTAGACCTACACCATTAACATTGTGCAATAACTTAACTTCTAACACCAATATTAAATTATATTTAAAAAGGGAAGATTTATTACATGGAGGTGCCCATAAAATAAATCAAGTAATTGGACAAACATTATTAGCTAAATATATGGGCAAAAAAGAAATAATAGCAGAAACAGGAGCAGGACAACATGGTATAGCTACATCTTTAGTATCATCTTTATTTAATATGAAATGTAGAATATATATGGGTTCTAAAGATATAAAAAGACAATCTTTAAATGTTACAAAAATAAAATTAACAGGGGCAAAAGTAATTCCAGTTTATCATGGATCTGCAACTTTAAAAGATGCATGCAATGAAGCGTTAAGAGATTGGTCTAGTAGTTATGAAAATTCCCACTATATTATAGGTACAGCAGCAGGCCCACATCCATTTCCAACTATTGTAAGAGAATTTCAAAAAATGATAGGTAAAGAAACAAAAGAACAAATTTATAAATATGAAAAAAATTTACCAAATCAAATTATTGCATGTGTTGGCGGAGGATCTAATGCTATTGGAATATTTTCTGAATTTATTGATCAACCTAGTGTTGATCTTATAGGTATAGAACCTAGTGGATTAGGTATTGATACTAAATATAATGCTGCATCTATAAAAAATGGTAATATAGGTATATATTTTGGAATGAAATCATTAGTTATGCAAGATAAAGAAGGAAATATTAATAAATCTCATTCAGTTGCTGCTGGATTAGACTTCCCTTCTGTTGGGCCTCAGCATGCACATTTAAATAATATTGGTAGAGCTAAATATTTATCAGTTACAGATGAGGAAGCTTTATATGCTTTTAAAGCCTTATCTAGATATGAAGGAATAATTCCTGCATTAGAATCATCTCATGCATTAGCTTATGCTTTGAATATTATTAAAACTATTCCAAAAAAAAAACAAATTTTAGTTGTAAATTTATCTGGTAGAGGAGACAAAGATATAACTACAGTAAATAATATTTTAAAATCTAGAGGAGAAATATAATAATGAAAAGATATAAAATATTATTTAATAAATTATTATTACAAAATGAATTAGCATTTGTACCATTTATAACATTAGGTGACCCTAATTTTAAATTTTCAATTTCAATTATTGAAAACTTAATTAAATCAGGCGCAGATGCTTTAGAGTTTGGTATACCATTTTCAGATCCAATTGCTGATGGACCTATTATTCAAAAATCTATGTTACGTTCAATTAAATCTGGTATAACATTAAATAAATGTTTTGAAATAATTAGTATTATTAGGAAAAAATATAAGTTTATTCCCATTGGGTTATTAATGTATGCTAATTTAATTTTTAATCACGGAGTAAATAAATTCTATAAAAATTGTAATAATGCAGGGGTAGATTCCGTGTTAATAGCAGATATACCAATTGAGGAAAGCGAAGAATTTCATAATAAAGCTATATTAAATAATATAGATCCAGTATATATTTGTCCTCCAAATGCAGATAAAAATCTATTAAAAAATATTGCACTAAAAAATAAATCTTATATATATTTATTATCTAGGTTAGGAGTGACAGGTAAAAAAAATAACAATTTTATTAAATTAGATAATATTATAAATATCTTAGCAAATTATAATTCAGTACCAATTTTACAGGGATTTGGTATATCAACATCAAAACAAGTAAAAATTGCTATGAAATCAAAAGTTTCTGGGGTTATTTTAGGATCAGCTATAATAAGAATTATAGAATTAAATATTAACGATAAAATCAAGATGCTAAGTAAACTAAATAAATTTGTTACATTGATAAAATCAATAACTAAAAAAACTGCTATATATTAATTTTATTTAAATTATATTTATTTATATAAATTAAATACTATATCCTCAACAGAAGGAAGTACTCTATGCCACATTAAAAAAGAATGTGCTGCTTGTTGTATTAACATACCAATGCCATCCGCACATTTTTTAGCACCATAAGATTTACACCATAGTATAAATGAAGTATCATTTTTACTATAATATAAATCATAACAACAAGTTTTATTTGTAATTAAAGATGTTTTTAATTTTGGAATTTTCCCATACATACTAGATGATGTAGCATTTATAATTAATGTATAATCAGGATATATTAATTTATCAATTGGTATAGCTTGAATTTGATTGTAATTATATTGCAATATCAATTCGTTAGCTTTTTTAAAAGTTCTGTTAGTGATAGTTATTTTAAATCCATAATCAATTAAAGAACTTATAATACCCTTAGATGCTCCACCTGCACCTATTATTAAGACATTATTATAATCTAAATTTATAAAATTTAGCTTTTTTAAATCATTAATTAATCCAATACCATCAGTATTATGACCTAATAACAAACCATTTTTTTGCTTTTTAACTGTATTTACAGATTTAGATTGTAAAGAATTTTTAGTTAATACATCGCATAGTAAATATGCATTTTCTTTGAATGGAGAAGTAATATTTGCTCCTAATCCCCCGTTTTTAAAAAAATTAAAAAATTTTTTTTTAAAATTATCTTGAGTGGCTAATATTCTTATATAATTACTATTATAAATTTTAGCTTTAGAAGCAAACAAAGAATATATATATGGAGATTTACTATGTTTAACAGGATTTCCAAAAATAGCAAATTTATCATTTATTAATTGCATATTTAAACCTAATATATATTTAAATTATTTAAATTATTATATATGATATGTATCAATTAAATATAAAAATATATTATAATTTATTTTAATTAAATTTAATTAATATTAATAACATATGTCATTATTTAAAATAATATATTATCCTGATATAAGATTAAGAAAAATAGCTAAACCAGTTGTAAAAATTGACAATCAAATCAAAATTGTAGTTGAAAATATGTTTAATATTATGTATAAAAATAATGGTATTGGATTATCTGCAACACAAATAAATTTTAATAAACAAATTATTATTGTTGATGTTTCTAAAAATAAAACAAAACCTTTAATTTTTATTAATCCTAAAATATTAAAAAAATCAGGATTAATTTGTTATAATGAAGGTTGTTTATCTATACCTGGTTATCATTATAAGATAAATAGATCAAAAATACTAAATATTCGCGCATTAGATCTAAATTTTAATACATTTCAAATACAAACTGATAATTTATTATCAGTTTGTATTCAACATGAAATAGATCATTTAATAGGTAAATTATTTATAGATTATCTTTCTCCGTTAAAACGTAAATTTTTCGAAAAAAAAATAAAAAAAATAAATCAAAATATATTAAAAAATAAAAAAAATACATTTAAAAGAAAATATATATGATAAAATCTCTACGTATTATATTTGCAGGAACTCCAAATTATACATCTATATATTTAAATAAATTAATAAATTCTAAACATAAAGTGGTATGTATTTTAACACAACCAATTAAACATAATGCTAATTATAATAAAAAAAAAATTTTACCAAATGAAATCAGATTTTTATCTAAACAATATAATATACCATTATTAGAACCATTAAATTTAATAGAAACAAAATATATAGAAATTATAAAAAATTTAAATGCCGATATTATAATAGTAATAGCTTATGGTTTAATTTTCCCAAAAAATATATTAAATATAACAAAATTTGGGTGTATTAATGTACATTTTTCTTTATTACCTCTCTGGAGAGGAGCTGCTCCAGTTCAACGTGCATTATGTAATGGTGATAAAATCACTGGGATTAGTATTATAAAAATGAATACTAATTTGGATTCAGGTAAAATTTTATATCAAAAAAAATGCTCTATTTCACCAAATGATACAAGTTTTTCTTTATGTGAAAAATTATCCAAAATTGGTATTAAATCTCTTTTATTAGTTTTAGAAAAAATTATAAATAAAAAAGTTACCTATAAAATACAAAATCATTTTATTGCCACTTATGCAAAAAAAATAAATAAAAAAGAAGGTAAAATTGATTGGAATAAATCTGCTATATATATAGAACGACAAGTAAGAGCATTTAATCCATGGCCTAGTACTTATTTTTTTCTAAATGAAAAGCTCATTAAAGTTTGGAAAAGTAAAACATTATGTAATGAAAAATGTTATAAAAATCCTGGTACAATTTTATCTATAAATAATACTGGTATTTATGTATCTACGGGTAAAGGTATATTAATATTAACATTATTACAAATTTCTGGTAAAAGAAAAAATTCATTTTTAGATTTTTTTAATTCATATAGAACATTATTTATTAAAAATAAAATTTTATATTAAATTGAAAGAATTAATAAAATTTAATACGTAACATATATAAAATAGATTATATTTTTATATAATTAACCATAATATAGGAAATATAATTGCAACAATATGATTCATTATATAAAACATTGCTAACATAATGAATGGAGAAAAATCAATTTTTTGATAAACTAAAGGAAATATGTTTTTAGTTGAATGCAATATTGGATCACTAATTTTATATATATCCATACTTTTATAATTTTCATTAGAACTATATACATAACTAATTATTGATCGTAAAATTAATGTATAAAAAATCATACGTATTATAGTTTTAATTATAATTAATATACCTGCTAATAAATAATACTTATATCCTAATATAAATAGGTTTCTATGAATAAACATTATTATAGCAAATTTTACTATAGATATTAAATACAGTAATATAAAATTATATATTATTTCTGTATTTATATTATGTTTGATAAATTTAAAATAAATAACATTGAAAAATGCAGAAATATTAGAAACAAATCTTAAAATATAATGATCTATATCAGATTTAATATAAATCAACCATGTTTTTAACAATAACGTAAACATATATATATCTATTATTGCTTTTATAAAATATACAAATATAAGCATCATTATAAATAACCTATAAAACAAGAGATGTAATTACATAAAATGTAAACACAATAATTAAATTTATTAATAATATAAATAATTAAATTCACTTTATTAAACTAAGTTATTACTTCTATTACCAAAAATACCAGTGCCAATACGTAATAACGTACTGCCAAAAGCAATTGCAGGTTCTATATCATTAGTCATTCCTATGGATAAAGTATCTAATTTGCTATAAAATAGTTGTAATTTTTTAAATATAAAAAATATTTTATTAAATTCTATTAATTTATTTATAAATCTATTTCTACAAAAAGAAATTCCCATTAAACCATGTAATTTTAAATTAGGACACTTATAAATAATATGTTTAGCTAACAAAAAGATATCATTATAATTATTAATTCCTTTCCTATTAATATTATTACTAATATTAATTTGAATTAAAACATGTAACTTTTTATTTAAATAACTCAAATTATTGTTTAATTTATTAGCTATTCTAATAGAATCAATAGAATGACACCAATCAAAGTAATTTGCAATTAGTTTAGATTTATTAGATTGAATATTTCCAATAAAATGCCATTTTAAATTTGCATAAGAATATACATTATTACGAAACCATACTATTTTTTTTATTCCTTCATTAACATAATTTTCCCCAAAAATATATTGACCTAATGCAATAGCTTTTTGTATATTAATAATATTTTGACTTTTACTAACTGCTAATAAAGAAATTTGTTTTGATTCACGATTATAAATATTTGAAAAAATATTTATTTTTTTACGAACATATTTTATATTTTTTTTAATTGTATCCATCATATACAGTAAAAGTTTTATCAATACAAATATAAAAATTAATTGAGCGGGAAACGAGATTTGAACTCGCGACCCTAACCTTGGCAAGGTTATACTCTACCACTGAGCTATTCCCGCTTAATAATTTAATAATTAAATTATTAATAAATATCTATATTCTATATAAATTATTTTAGATATTATCTTTTATAAATTTTAAATATTAATATTAATAATATTTAAAGTTATTTAATATATTAATTCGATTATATAATTTATTTTAACATATAAAATATTATTAATTAAATAAATTTTAATAAATATTAAACATGTTTAATTAATAATAAAAACTAAAATAATTTAAATATTAATTATAATTAATACATTATACAATACAAACTTTTAAGTTATTAGCCCTACAAATTAGATTTTTTTTACATATAATTATACCATCTGCTAAACCAAAAATAAATTTTCTTTTAACTATACGTCTTAAATGAATAATATAATATATTTTTTTAGAACTTGGTAATATTGATCTAAAAAATTTTACTTTATCTACACCAACAGATCGTCCTTTACCTTTGATGCCTAACCAACTTAAATAGAATCCTATTAATTGCCACATAGCTTCCAAAATTAAACATCCAGGCATTATAGGATCTCCCAAAAAATGGCAATTAAAAAACCACATATTTGAATTAATATCTAATTCTGCAGTTATATAACCTTTGTTATAATAACCTCCATATTTTTTAATTGTAATTATTCGATCTATCATTAACATATTAGGTTGAGGTAATTTAGGTGCATCATTACCAAATAATTTACCTTGACTATGTAGTAATAAATCATATTTTATATATTCAAAATATTTATTCATTTTTTTGATAAAAAACTAATAAATTTTTATAAAAAATTTTAATATAATTGATAATTAATTAACTAAAAAATTTTTTAATTTTTTTAAAAATATTAAAGTTATCTTGTGACAACGTATCAACATCATTATAAATATATTTTATTGAGTTTATCATATTTTTTAACTTATTATTTGACGGTATATCTATTATAATTTCAGATGCTTCTGAAACATTACTTACACCCCAAATATAAAATTTTTTTTCTTTGATAGCATTTATGACATTATCATTTAAAGAAATATTTATTAAATTGGATTTAGGAATGATTACTCCTTGATTTCCGGATAATTCCCCAGAGTTTAAACACAATTCAAAAAAACTTTCTATTTTATGATTAACTCCACCTATAGATTGGACGTTACCAAATTGATCAAGTGAACCAGTTACAGAAATTTGTTGTTTTATTGGTGCTTTTGATAACGCACTTATTAATACTAAAAATTCTGTTAATGATCCACTATCTCCATCTATTTGATTATATGATTGTTCTGATACTAATGATACAGAAAATGATAATGGATAATCTAAGTCTAACATATGCATTAAACAAGCTTGAACAATATAATTACCTTTTGTATGTAAATTTCCACTTAAATTTGATTTTCTATCAATATCATTAATATATCCATTGCCTGGATAAACTAAGCAAGTAATTCTTGATACATCACCAAATTCATAATTACAATTATCTATAACAGATAAAGAATTAATTTGTCCAATAATACTTCCTTTAATTTGAATATTACATTGACCTTCTTTTACATAATTATTTGAATTATTATATAAATAATAAATATTTTCATGATATTCTTTTAAATAACTTTGTAATATAGATTTATCAGTTATTTGATTCTGAGAATACAATTGATAACATATTGCTTCTTTAAGTCGAAATAAAATCCATGAAGGTGAAAGAGGAAGTTGAAATTGATTTTCACTAAAACGTGTAGCTTGTTTAATAAAAATTGGCCAAGCTTTTTTACTAAGAGGTGGTAAATTATTACGTTTTGCTAATACATGAACCCAAGAACACCAAATTTTAATATCATTATTATTTGATATTTTATAAAGTTCTCTAAATTCACAATTTATTAAAAATTTAATAAAATAATTATCAATTGAATATAATTTTAATATTTCACTTTCATTACCAATTAAAATTAATTTTAAATCCAATTTTTTTGATGGTATATTATATGATAATGGAGTATCTTTATATTTTGATAACCAATCAAAACGTTTTTGTATAATCATATTTTTTAATCTAAACCACATAAAAGGTTTAACAATTAAAGATTTAAGACCTAATATAAGAACATATCTATTTGATTTTTGAATAATACCAGTTTTTAAATTAAACATATTCTTATCATGTATTAGTGAACCAAACAATTCATCATATTCTGCCCATAATCTCCATATACAAGGTTTATCGCTTTTAGTATACATATTTACATCACATTTAGGTTTAATAAATAAATTAAATTTATCAACCATTTCAGCAATTAATTTAAATAATTCATCATTTTCATTTGCACATATTATTAAATATCTATGTACAACAGGTTTTTTTCTAAGTAATTTATTTAACCCATAAACTATGTTAGATTGTGTTTTACATAAAATTTCATGAAAATCAATAAATTTTTGTAAATCTATATCTTTAACACGATTACTAATTTCTGGTATTAATTCATTCCAATTTAATTGTGTATTATTCAAAATAAAAAATTCACTTTTTTAAAAAAATATTTTACGTATATAAAAAATATATCATACTTTCTTTTTAAATAGAAAGACATTTTAATTCTAAATCAAATAATTGTTTTAATGTTTGACGTTGTCTTATTTGATAATCTTTACCATTTATACACAATACTTCTGGTAATAATGGTCTACTGTTGTAATTAGAAGACATTGAAGAACCATATGCGCCAGTATCATGGAATATTATATAATCACCAATACTAGCTGGAGGTAAAAGTCTAGTTATTATATCACCATAACTAGATTGTGTAAAAATATCACCAGATTCACATAATGGGCCACCTATAACTGTATTTATTAATTCATAGTTTTTTAAATTTCTTCCATCATGGGGTAATAATGAAATATGGTGGTAACTACCATACATAACAGGTCTAATTAAATCATTAAAACCTACATCAACTAATATAAAATGTCTATTTTTATTACTTTTTATAGCTTTCACCTGTGAAACTAAAACGCCAGATTCTGCAACTAAAAATCTACCAGGTTCAATTTCAAGATTTACTTTATAACCTAAATAATCACTTATAATATTTCTAGCATTATTCCAAAGATTAAAATAATTATTAACATTAATTTTGGTATCTTCTTTTGTATATGGTGTAGATAATCCTCCTCCAGCTGATATATATAATATATTTTTTTTACAAAAAACAACGTGTTTAATCATTTCATTACATACTTTTGATAAATGATTATAATTTACTCCAGAACCAATATGCATATGTATTCCAACTAGATTTAAATTGAAATATTTTATACATGATATTGCTTCAGATAATTCTTCATGCCAAATACCATGTTTACTATTTTCACCTCCAGTATTAGTTTTTTTACTATGTCCATACCCAAATCCTGGATTTATTCTTAACCAAATATTATAATTTGATTTATGTTTACCTATTTGAGATAACATATTAATTGACCCAACATTAATAGGAATATTAAGTTCAATTATCCTTTTGAGTGTGTATTCGTCTAATAAATCCGCAGTGAATATAATATCATTGTTATTAATATAGGGATTAAAACCAGCTAATAGAGCTCTTTCAATTTCTCCTATGGATACTGCATCTACTTTCACTTTATTAGATTTCATTAAACGTAATATATGTATATTAGAACAAGCTTTTTGCGCATATCTAATAATATCAAAATCACGTAATTTATTAATTTGAGAAATTATTTTTTCATATTCATATACCCACACTGGTCCATGATATTTCTTATACAATAATGGTAAATTAATATTATTAAAATATTCTTTATTAATTGTCATCTTATTTAAGATAATTATTTTTTATATATTATATAATAATTAAAATTTATTAAAAACATTTAACCATAATATATATTTTTTAAAATTAAAATAATATGAATCATAATCATGAAAAATGGATGAAGTATGCTATAAAATTAGCTAAAAATGCTTTTATTGAAAAAGAAATTCCAATCGGTGCAGTATTAATTTTAAATAATAAAATTATTGGAGAAGGCTGGAATCAATGTATTAAAAATAATGATCCAACTGCTCATGCAGAGATTATAGCATTAAGACAAGGGGGCAAAAAAATAGCTAATTATAGAATGTTAAATACAATCTTATATGTAACTTTAGAACCATGTTTAATGTGTATAGGTGCAATAATACACGCTAGAATATTTCATTTAGTTTGTGGTGCATATAAAAAAAAAAATAAACTTATTAAAGTTGTTAAAAACAGTAATATTATTAAATATAATAATCATAGCGTTATTTTTACATATGGAATATTATCTCAAAAATGTTCTGATCAAATAATTAATTTTTTTATTAATAAAAGAAAAGACAAAATAAATAAAAATTTATAATAAATATTTTTAAAAAAATTTATTTTATGAAAAATAAACTGGATATTCTTTACAGATATTTAACACTTTATTTTTAATATTATTAATTAATATTTCATTATTTATATTATCTAATATATCACAAATCCAATTAGCTATTTTTTTTGAATGTTGTTCATTAAAGCCTCTACGTGTTATTGCAGATGTTCCTATACGTATTCCGGATGTAACTAACGGACTTTGTCTGTCATATGGGATACAATTCTTATTAACTATAATATTTGATTTACTTAATATTAATTCAGCATCTTTACCAGTTATTTGTTTATTTGTTAAATCTAGTAATAAAAGATGATTAGTTGTGCCACTAGAAACAACTATAAAATTACGTTTTAAAAAAATACTAACCATAGATTTTGCATTTTTTATTATCTGTTTTTGATAAATTATAAATTTATAATCCATAGCTTCTTTAAAAGCTATTGCTTTAGCAGCTATAACATGTAATAAAGGTCCACCTTGAGATCCAGGAAAAACAGATGAATTAATTTTTCTATGCATTTCATCATCATTATATCCAGATAAGATTAATCCACCTCTTGGACCTGCTAAAGTTTTGTGAGTTGTTGTAGTAACTATATGAGCATATGGTATTGGATTAGGATATATACCTGCAGCAACTAAACCAGCTACATGAGCCATATCTACAAATAAGTAAGAATTGGTAATATTAGCTATTTGTCTTATTTTATACCAATTTATTTTTCCAGAATATGAGGAAAAACCACCAACTATCATTTTTGGTTTATATTTAATAGATAAATCATAAATTTGTTGATAATCAATTTGTCCTAAATTATTAGTACCATAATGAATAAATTTATATAATTTACCAGAAAAATTTACTGAAGATCCATGTGTTAAATGACCACCATGTAATAAATCCATACTTAATACTAAATCACCTGGATTTAGTAAAGTTGAATAAACAGCGAAATTAGCTTGTGAACCAGAATGTGGTTGCACATTTGCATAAATTGCATTAAAAAGTTTTTTTGCTCTATTAATTGCTAATTGTTCTACTTCATCTGCATAATCACAACCACCGTAATAACGATTACCAGGATATCCTTCAGCGTACTTATTTGTTAATTGAGATCCTTGTGCTTCCATAACACTATTGCTTGCATAGTTTTCAGAGGCTATTAACTCAATATTATTTTCTTGTCTAATATTTTCTTTTTGAATTATATTCCATAATTCAACATCATTATTTTTAATATTTTTTAAATTATTATTTAACATTACTATCCTAAATAAAATTAGTTAATTTTATAATTAAATAAAATTTCTTTTATATAATAATATATTATAAAATATAAAAATATATATATTATATAAACAAAAAACTTAAAATATTTATATTTTAAGTTTTTTCAAATATTTATTACAATATTATTACATGTTTATAATAAAATACTAAAAACATATGAGATATATTAATGTATGCATAACACAAACAGTATACACTGTATTATTAAAAATATAATAAAGCGTCTAAAATCATTAAAAAATATTATTCATTTCAATGAGAAAAAAAAAAATTCAAGAAATAAATGTCAAATTATTACAAAATAATACTTGGCATAACCATGATAAAACTTTTTTTTTAAAAAAAAAGTTTTCTTTTTTAACTAAAATAGTTAAAGATATAGAATTAATAGATACATCTTTGAAAGATGTAATTGAGATTACAGAATTAGCTGAAGAAGAAAATAATAATGAAATTATGATAGATATACAATATGATATTAATAATATAAATGTAAAATTAAAAAATATAGAAAATAAATTAATTTTTTATAAAGAACATGATAAATTAAATTGTTATATGGATATACAATCAGGGTCAGGAGGAATAGAATCACAAGATTGGTCTAATATTTTATTAAGAATGTATGTTAAATGGGCTAATATTCATAATATTCAAGCAGAAATTACAGAAGAATCAACAGGAGAGATTGCAGGTATTAAATATGCAACTGTTAAATTTACTGGTAAATATGCATATGGGTGGTTACGTACAGAAACTGGTGTACATAGATTAGTTAGAAAAAGCCCATTTGATTCTAATAATCGTAGACATACATCTTTTAGCTCAATTTTTGTATATCCTGAAATACATGAAAATATTAATTTATCTATCAAAAATTATGATTTACGTATAGATGTATATAAATCATCTGGTTCTGGTGGTCAACATGTAAATAGTACTGAATCAGCAGTGAGAATAACACATATACCAACTAATATCGTTGTACAATGTCAAAATGAAAGATCACAGCATCAAAATAAAGAACAAGCTATGAAACAATTAAAATCAAAAATATATAAAAAATTAAATAATCAAAAAAAAATAAATAAAGAAATTTTAAATAATTCTAAACTAGATATAGCTTGGGGTAATCAAATTCGTTCATATATTTTAGATAATTCAAGAATAAAAGATATAAGAACAGGTATGGAAACACGAAATACACAATCATTTTTAAATGGTAATATTGATAAATTTATTATAGCTAGTATTAAAAAAGGGATAAAATGAATAAATTTGAAAAAAATAAAAATTTAAAATTATTTAATGCAAATTTAAATAATGAAATTAAATCAAGAAAAAAAAAACTTGAAATATTACGTAAAAATAGTCATGTTTTTATGAATAATTTTAAACGTAACTCAACTTCTAATAAATTATATTTAAATTTTAAAAATAAAAATAATGAAGAATTAAAAAAACTTAATATTAATGTTAGTCTTATTGGAAGAATTATATCAAATCGTACAATGGGTAAAGCTTCTTTTATTACTTTACAAGATTGTGAAGGTATAATTCAGTTATATATATCTAAAAATAATTTAGAAAAAAAAATTTATAATATTTATTATAAATTATGTGATTTAGGTGATATTATTAATGTATATGGTGTGTTGTTTAAAACAAAAACAAAAGAACTAACAGTTAGATGTAGTAAAATATATATTGTTACAAAATCATTAAGACCATTACCAAATAAATTTCATGGATTATTAAATCAAGATATATGTTATAGACAACGTTATTTAGATTTAATTTCAAACAAAAAAACATATGAAGTTTTTAAAATTAGATCAAAAATTATTTACAATATTCGTAATTTTATGTATGAAAAAAATTTTATGGAAGTAGAAACTCCAATGATGCAAACTATACCAGGAGGTGCTGTAGCTAAACCATTTAAAACATATCACAATGATTTAAATCTTGATATATATTTACGCATATCTCCAGAATTATATTTAAAACAATTAGTAATAGGTGGATTTGAACGTATATTTGAAATAAATCGTAATTTTAGAAATGAAGGTTTATCTAGATTCCATAATCCAGAATTTACAATGATGGAACTTTATATAGCATACTCAAATTATAAAGATTTAATGTCTTTAATAGAAAATTTATTCTACTATATTTCAATAAAAATATTTGGAACACATCTTGTTAAATATAATGGAATAACATTTGATTTTAGTAAATCATTTAAAAAAATTAGCATGAAAGAAGCAATTAATTTTTATAATCCTGAGATTAAAATATCTGTCTTAAACGAAATATATACAGCTAAAAAACTAGCACAAGATATGGGCATTATTATTAATAAAAATTGGAAATTAGGGAAAATTCAATATGAAATTTTTGAAAAGACTACAATTAAATATTTAAAACAACCAACATTTATTACACATTATCCATCAGATGTATCTCCGTTAGCAAGACCTAATGATAAAAATAAATTTATTGCGGATAGATTTGAATTATTTATATATGGTAATGAAATTGGAAATGGTTTTTCTGAATTAAATGATTCAATAGAGCAATCTAATAAATTTTCTGAACAAATTAAAAATGATTGTAATACTAATAAATTATTTAATAATAAAGAGTATATAACTGCATTAGAATACGGATTACCTCCAACAGCTGGACTTGGCATCGGAATAGATAGATTAGTTATGATTTTTACAAATTCACAAAATATAAAAGATGTAATATTATTTCCAACAATGCGACCTAAAATTTAATATGGCCATATATTACAAATTAATAGTTGTAATTTATTAATATTATTAAATTTGTTTACTTGCAATTTATATGTAATTTTTACTACTTTAACTAAATTGGTTTCCCAAAATTTTTTATCTATATCAAAAACTATTCCATAAAATATACAATTATTATTAATAGATTTTAATATAAGTTTCAAATGTTTATTTTTTATAATTTTATAATTTATTAATAAAAAATATCCATCAAATAACGGTTCTGGAAAATTTTGACCCCAAGGTCCATTATCTCTAATTATTTCAGCTGTTTTTAAACATATATCCTGATCATTTAATATACCATCTGACCATACTATTTTAGTTAAATATTTTTTATCAATCATCATATTGGTAATATATTTAAAACTGTTACAAAAATCAATAAATTTAGATTTATGTATTTTTAAGCCTATAGCTAATTTATGACCACCAAATGAACAAATTATTCCTGGATACTTAGTATTTAGTTTATCCAATGCTTGATATATATTAAAACCATTTATTGAACGACCTGAACCTTTTAAAAATTTTTTATCATATGGAGCTAATATTATATTAGGTCTATTAAATATATTTTTAATTTTTGACGAAACAATACCAACTATTCCTTGATGCCAAGTTTTATCATATAACACAAAACATACTGGAGTTTTTTTTTCAAAATTAATAATTTTATTACATGTATTAAATGATTCAATTTGCATTTTTTTATTTATTTCAATTCTTTCTTTATTTAATTTATCTAATTTTTTTATTAAAATTTTAGCATAATTAATATCTTCTGTTAATAATAAGTAAATACTTGTTTCCATGTTATCTATTCTACCAGCAGCATTTAACATTGGGCCAATAAAAAAACTTATATCATTAGTAGATATTGATGAAATATCAAATTTTAAAAATTTAATTAATGCTAGAATACCAATTCTACACAATCCTGCTCGTATATGTTGTAAACCATTATAAACTAATATTCTATTATTTAAATCAAATGGTACCATATCAACTATGGTTCCAATAGCGACTAAATCTAAAAAATCTGTTAATTTTGGAATATCTATTTTATGTTTTTTAAACCAGTTTAATTTTTTTAATTTATATAAAACGGCTAACATTAAATAAAATGCTACACCTACTCCAGAAAGAAATTTAGAAGAAAATTTACAATTATATAAATTAGGGTTAACAACAGCATCAGCATACTGAATTTTAGAATCTGGAATGTGATGATCAGTAACAATAACTTTTATACCTTTTTTATGTGCTAAAATAATAGATTCATGTGAATTAATTCCTAAATCTACTGTAATTATTAAGTCAATATTTTTACATGCAGCTTGCTCTATACACGTAGAACTTAAACCATTACCATCTAAATATCTATTAGGAACTAAAAAATTAACATCATTTGATCCAAATTTTCTTAAAAGTAACACTATTAATGTAATACTTGTTGCTCCATCTACATCAAAATCACCAATAATCATAAACTTATTTTTTAAATATAATGATTCTACAATTATATCAACAGCTTTATTTATCCCAAATAATTTATTAAATGGTAATAAGTTTTTAATTTCGTAATTTAAATCATTAGGATTTTGTATACCTCTTTTAGAGTATATTTCTTTTAAAAAATCAGGTATATCTAACTTGGATAAAGAATCTAGATTATACAGTTTTCTATGACATAGTTTAATGTTATTGTTCATATTTTTATATAAATATAGAATTAATTTTGTTTATATTCACTTTTTTATTTTTTAATAAAAATTTAATTTTTATTAAAAATAAATGATGAATTAATAAATAAACTTTGGTTTTCTTGAATTTTTTATTAAATCAATTATATGTATTAAATTTTTATCTTTTGGATAATCATTTTTAATTATTACATTAAATAAATCTGAATCGTTATAATTTAATAATTTAATAAAGGATATTTTATCAGTTAAAATAAGTTTATCAAAATAATATAAAAAAAATGGAATAATAATTAAATCAAGTTCTAATATTCCTCTTCTACAAGACCAATAAATTTTAGATTTTTTATATATAAAATACATATTTATTATAAATAATAAAAATAAATAAAATAAATTTATATAATATATATTATATAAATTTATTTTTATTTAATTTAAATTGACAATGTTTAATTTTTTATAGATAGTATATAATATGATTCTATTAATATAGCATATATATATATAAAATACAGTATGAATTATAATAAATATCCATTTTTATACAAAATACCAATACCTTCAAAATATTTATCACCTACTTTAATATCTATGGAAGATTGGATATTAATTAAAATATCTGGCATAGATGCTAAAAAATATTTACAAAACCAATTTACTTGCGATTTATTTAATTTAAATAAAAAAAAAATAAGTTTTGCTGCTCATTGCAATCAATATGGAAAAACTATAAGTACTATGATTGTATTTATTTATGAAAATTGTATTTATTATATTACACGACGTAATATAATACATAAACAATTAACAGAATTTAAAAAATATTCTATCTTTTATAAAATAAATATATGTGAAGATAAAAATTCTATTTTGGTTGGTTTAGCAGGTAATAATATACAAAATATATTAAAAAAAATTTTTATAAATATACCAACAGAACAAAATTCTATTTTAAAAAATAGTTCTGATTTAACATTAATTTATATAAAATTACCTAAACCTCGTTTTTTATTAATAATAAAGAAAAAAAATTTTGATAATATATTTAATATAATTCATAATTATGTATTACTAAATAACAGTATGCAATGGTTATCATTAGATATAGAATCTATTTATCCTTTAATAGATATTAAAAATAGTTTAAAATTTATACCTCAATCATTAAATATGGAATATATAGATGGAATTAACTTTCATAAAGGCTGTTATATAGGTCAAGAAATAATAAGTAAAATAAAATATAAAAATTCTAATAAATTTTTTCTATATTGGATCAGTTATAAATCTAATATTTTACCCAAAATAGGTAGTAACATTGAAATAAAACTAAAAAATAATTGGAAAAATACTGGTACTATACTAGCTGCATGTAAAATGATAAATAATTTTATATGGATACAAATAGTTCTAAATAAAAAATTATTAATTGATAATCAAAATATAAGAATTTTAGAACAAAATGAATATAAATCACTAAATATACATAATTTTAAATTAAAATATTAATTAGTTAATTAAAATTTAATATTTACATATTTTCTAATTTTTTATTATACATTTTCAATGTATTAGATGGGTTAAGTGAATGAATTATAGGTCTACCTATAATAATATAATTAATACCTAATTGTTTAGATTGAAATACACTTGTTATTCTTTTTTGATCATTTATTTTATTATTTATATTGCGTATACCTGGTGTAATTATACAAAAATCTAATCCAAAATTTTTTCTTATTTGCTTTGCTTCTAAGCCAGAACAAATTACTCCATTCATTCCACATTCTTTAGATAATTCAGCTAATTTCATTGTATAATTAAATACATCACTATTATTACCTAATATATATTTAATTTCAATATTATCTATACTAGTTAATATAGTAACTGCTACTAATATAGGTGCATCTTTTTTTGAAGAATATAAAGCGTTTTTAGCAGCAATCATCATTTTTTTACCACCCAAAGAATGTACATTCACCATCCATACTCCTAATTCAGCAGCTACACATATAGATTTATAAACTGTATTTGGAATATCATGAAATTTTAAATCTAAAAATACATCAAATCCTCTATTTTTTAATTCACGTATTAATATAGGACCAAATTTAGTAAAAACTGCTTTTCCTATTTTCAATTTACAATCTTTTGGTGAAACACTATCAGCAAAATTTAAGATACTTGATATAGATTCATAATCTAAAGCTACAATAATAGAAGTATTATTTTTTTTCATAAAAATTAAAATTTTTTTTATAAAATATAAATATATAATATTATTATTATATATAAAAATAAATATATTATTTCAAAATTTATTTAAGATTAATATCTAGTGGAATTTTATATTGTTTTTTAAACATCACATTTCATTATATCATTAAATAACCTTAATTTAATTTAAATTTGTATATTTATTATTTATAAATAAATAATAAAAAATATAAAAATATAAATTTTTTATATTTTTGGAGATTAATATGCGCGTTAAAATAGTAAAACATGCAAAATTACCAACATTATTTGGCAAATTTATTATAGTAGGTTTTAAAGAAATATTAACTGGTAAAGACCATTTTGCTTTAACATATGGAGATATTAGTAACTCATTACCTGTATTATCTCGTATACATTCTGAATGTATCACTGGTGATGCTATGTTTAGTTTAAGATGTGATTGTGGATTTCAATTAAAATCTGCATTGCAATATATTGTAAAAGAAAAGAGAGGTATAATACTTTACCATAGACAAGAAGGTAGAAATATAGGTTTATTAAATAAAATTCGCGCATATAATTTACAAGATCATGGATATGATACTATTGAAGCTAATAAAAAATTAGGTTTTTGTGAAGATGAAAGGAATTTTTCTTTATGTGCTAATATGTTAAAAGCTTTAAAAATCCAATCAATTAGGTTATTAACAAATAATCCCAAAAAAATAAAAGTTTTAACCAAGTATGGAATTAATATTGTTGAACGTATACCACTTATAGTAGGACGTAATTCATATAATTCTTATTATTTAGATACTAAATTACATAAAATGGGACATTTACTATAAAATTATATTAATATTAATTATATATTAAATGATGAAAATATATAAAAAATAAAAATAAAAACTTTATAAAATATTTAATATACTAAATAAATATAATATTTACTAAAAAAACAATTTTATAAAATTTAGTTTTTAAGTAACTTATATCAATAATAATATCTTTTAAAACTATTGATACAGTAGTAAATAAATTTACTAAAAAATTATTCTAAAAAATCAATATTACTAATAAAATTAAAAAAATTAAGTATATATTAAAAAATAATCTTATTAAAGTAATAATTCGATAGATTATAAATATTAAATATTATTAATATTTTTAGAATTATAATTCTACTATTACAATAGTAGAATTCTGTATTATTAATAATAATGTAAAAAATAACTTAAAGATAGAAAAATATCTAAAATGATAATAAAAAATTTAATTATTACTGCCTATAATAGTAAAATAAATATGTATTTAAAATTTTTTAATAATGAATAAAATAATCAGCAAAATATAAATATTTAATTAGTAAAATAATAAATTTACATTACCTATTTTGAAAAAATTTTAATTAGTTAATTTTTACAGAAGTTAAATTTATATTTAAATAAAAATTTAAAACATAAAGTTATTATTATTTATATGAATATAAATAAAAATTAACTTGTAATATTAATTATTTGTTTAAATTTAAAACATAAATTTTATAAATTATAATAAAGTATTATACTTTTATATTTTAATATAAATTAATACCTAATTTTTAGGAAAACATATTATGAATATTTTATTATATAATTATTAATTATACATTATTTTAATATTTCCGTCTTTATGAGCAATAATAGCTACATCAGCTTTACGATGAGCAAATATTCCAACTGTAACTACACCAGATATATTATTTATTTTTTCTTCAATAAAATTAGCATTTGTAATAGTTAAATTATAAATATCTATAATAATATTGCCATTATCTGTTATAATTCCTTTTCTATATATAGGTAAACCGCCTATGATAAATTTTATTTTTTTCATAACAATTTTTTGAGCCATGGGTATTACTTCTATAGGTAAAGGAATATTTCTATTTCCTAAAGTATTAACTAATTTAGTATAATCAGCAATACAAATAAAATTTTGCGCAGCAGATGCAATAATTTTTTCTTGTGTTAAAGCTCCTCCTTTACCTTTTATCATTTGCATTTTATAATTGATTTCGTCTGCACTATCTATATAAACATCTAAAAATTCTACATTATTTAATTCTATTACATTTATTCCTAACTTTTTCATTTTATTAGATGTTTCTTTTGAGCTTGATACTGCGCCTTTTATTTGTGTTTTGATAGATGACAAAGCATCAATAAAATATGATATTGTAGACCCACTACCAACACCTACAATAGTGTTTGGTTTAATATATTTTAATGATGCCCAACTAACAATTTTTTTTAATTTGTTAATCATTCTTTTATCGTCAAAAAATGTTTAAATTTATTTTGTTCAATATAAATTATTTAAATAGTTTTAAATTAAATTACTATATTTTATATATATTTCATGTATAAAACTACTTTTTTATAATTTAGAATATTATTATTTTATAATATGCGTTACAGAATGTTTACAGCATTTAATTTAAAAAATATTTCTTTTAATCTATTAATTATAGATAATTGACTATATCTAATCCATGATCTAGGGTCATAAAATTTTTTATTCGGTTTATTAAAATTATTTTCTATACTACTTATTTGTTCATGTAAAAACTGTTTATTTTTTTTGTAAAAATTTAATATTCCATTCCAAGAAGCCCATTGAATATCAGTATCTATATTGATTTTAACTACTCCATATCTTATAGCTTCTTGTATTACTAACGGATTTACACCAGAACCTCCATGAAATACTAAATTTAAAAAATTATTTGGTAATTTAAATTTTTTTGATACAAATTTTTGAGATTCATATAAAATTTTTGGTTTTAGTTTAACTTTGTTATTTTTATATACTCCATGTACATTTCCAAAATTTGCTGCAATCATAAAATTCTGACTTACATTACTTAATTTTTCATATGCATAACATACATCTTTTGGTTGAGTATATAATTTTGAATGATCTAATTTTCTATTATCTAATTCATCTTCTTCTCCTCCTGTGCAACCAAGTTCTATTTCTAAATTCATATTTAATTTTGACATATTTTCTAAATAATTAGAGCTTATTTTAATATTATCTTCTAAAGTTTCATTAGATAAATCAATCATATGAGAAGAAAATAATGGTGATCCTGTTTTATAAAAATATTGTTTACCAAATTTTAATAATTTATCAATCCAAGGTAATATTTTTTTAGAACAATGATCGGTATGTATTATTACTGGAATATTATAATATTTAGATACATTATGTATATGTAATGCTCCAGATATTGCTCCCAATATTGAAGCTTTATGATCATAATTTAATAAACCTTTACCTGCTATAAAAGCGGACCCATAATAAGAAAATTGAATTATAACAGGAGATTTTACTTGAGCAGCAGTTTCTAATACAGCATTTATTGAGTCAGTACTTATACAATTTACAGCTGGTAAAGCAAAATTGTGCTGTTTAGCAAAATTAAATATTTTATTAATATTCTCTCCTGTAACAACTCCTGGTTTTACAAAATCTAAAATTTTAGACATTTATCTGCCCTTAATTATAGTAATTTAYAATAAGTATATTATAAATATATTTTTGCATAAATTGTAATTTGTAAATAAAAATTTAAATTAATTTATTTGTTATTTAAATTTTTAAGAAAATTAATAATTGGTAATTTTTTAAATTTCATATATTTTAAAAATGCACCACCTCCTGTAGAAACATATGAAATTTTATTTAAAATACCAAACATTTCTGCAGCTAAAATTGTATCACCTCCTCCTATAATAGAAAAAATATTATTATTTTGAATATTTTTTACAATAATTTCTGTACCTTTACGAAAATTAATAAATTCAAATACCCCAATGGGACCATTCCATATTATTGTTTTTGCTTTTTTTAATATTTTATCAATTTTATATATTGATAAATCTCCAAAATCTAAAATTTTTTCATTGTCTTTAATTTCAGAAATATTTTTTTGTATGGACATAGAATATTTACAAAAAGTATTTGAAACATTAACATCTGTAGGTAAAAAAATTTTTTTTGTTTTAAATAAATATTTAGCTTCTTGAATTAAATTAGGTTCATATAACGATTTACCAATATCAAATCCTTGAGATGCAATAAAAGTATTAGCTATACCACCGCCAACAATTATAATATCAGATATTTTTACAAGTGTTTTAAGTAATACTAATTTAGTAGATATTTTAGACCCTCCAACAATAGATATTATTGGTTTTTTTGCATTATTAATAATTTTATTTAAATAATATATTTCTTTAAGTAACAAAAATCCGGCACATGATATATTAACAAAATTACATATGCCATATGTTGAAGAATGTAATCTATGTGATGACCCAAATGCATCCATTACAAATACATCACATAATGATGCATATTTTTTTGATAAATTTATGTTATTTGTTGTTTCACCTTTATTAAAACGAACATTTTCTAAAATAACTAACTCATTTTTACTGATTTCAACGCCATTTAAATAGTTTTTAACTAATTTAATTTTTATATTTAACTTATTTTTTAAGTATTTTACTATTGGTTTTAATGAAAAATTTACATCATATATACCTTCAGTTGGTCTACCTAAATGAGATGTAACCATAACTAAAGCTTTTTGTTGTAATGCTTCTTGAATAGTTGGTAAAGCAGAAATAATCTTAAAATCTGATAATATTATATTATTTTTAATGGGAACATTAAAATCTGCACGTATTAATACACGTTTATTTAATAAATTTACATCAGTAATTTTAATTATTGACACAATTTATCCTTTAAAAATTTTAATAATTAGTTTTTACATAAAATTTTTTGATAAATTTTAAATTTAATTATTTTAAAAATATTATACATAATAATATGTAAATTAAAGATACTTAATACTATGAAATAGTTTTTAAAACTATAATATATAATTACTTTTTATAAGTATATTTAAATTAATATAATTAATTTAAATATTTATTAAAAATTGATACAAAAATTTAATAATTACTAATTGAAATAGTAACTTATATATTAAATGCAATGTAAATTACTGTATAATTTTTATATTTTATAAAAAATTAATAATAAATATTATTTAATTTAACAAATATAAATCTATATGTAAATATTTTTAAAAAAATTATATTTTCGTATATTGATATTAAATAATATTTCGATAATTTATTTTTATATATAAAATATATATTTTTTATGATAGAATCAATAATATTTATACATTCTAATATTTTATTAAAAAATAATATAAAGATAAATATACTTATGCACTGCATTAATATAAATGTAATTTTTAATTAACTAAATTAAAAATTATTTTATTTATGTAAATAAATTATTTCAATTTTGATAATTATATATTTTAATTTAATAAATTTTTAGAATTTAACCAATAATTATTTGTAATTTTATTACAAAATTTTTACATCATTATATATGTTAGCAATTTAATTTAATTTATTCAATAACTAAAATTAATTTACTATGTTAAATAAATTTTATTTGTTTATTATAATGCTATGTGTTATTACATATAACAGTAGTTTATTCTCTTTAAATTTTAACAAAACAAAAAAAATAGCAGCACAAATTAATAAAGGTATGCCTACGTTTTATTGCGGATGTAAAATACATTGGTTTGGTTCAAAGGGAGAGCCTGATTTAAAATCATGTAAATATAAAATACGTAAAAATTCAACACGTGCACATAGAATTGAATGGGAACATGTTATGCCTGCGTGGGAATTTGGTCATTTTTGCGAATGTTGGTCTCATGGAGGGAGAAGAAATTGTGCTAAAGATGAGTTTTATAAAGTTATGGAAAATGATTTACATAATATAGAACCTGCAATAGGTGAAATTAATGCAGATCGTGAAAATTATAAATATGACGAATGGGTTGCTAATAAATCTAAATCTACATATGGACATTGTAGAATACAAATTGATAATAAAAATAAAAGAATTGATCCTTCAATTAGATCTCGTGGTATAATAGCTAGGACATATTTGTATATGCATGATCGTTATAGAATTCCTATTTCTAAAAAACAATTAAATTTATTCAATAAATGGAATAGATTATATCCAGCAACAAAATTTGAAAATAGAAAAAATAAATTAATTTATGGTATACAACATACTTTAAATAAATATATTAAAAAATCATATGAAAATAACAAAAAAATAAGAATATATCAAAATTAATAAATTAGATTATTTATTTAATAAATTTATGAAAACAAAATTTTTTATATGTTTTGATTTTGGTATTAAAAATATAGGTGTTGCTATCGGACAAAATATTACTTATACAGCTCAACCATTAAAAATATTATTTACAAAAAACAATATTTTTAATGAAATAAGAAATATTGTTAAAGAATGGCAACCATATGCCATAATTGTTGGTTTACCATTAGATATAAATGGTAAAGATCAATATTTGACTTTTAAAACAAGAGAATTTGCTAAAAATATCTCGAAGATTGTTAAAATTGATATTTATTTACATGATGAAAGATTTAGTACTGTTGAAGCTCGTTCTTGTATTTTTAATATAAAAGGATATAAAGGTTTAAAAAAATATAAAATTGATGATAAATCAGCTGTTCTAATTTTAGAAAGTTGGTTTCGTGAATATAAAAATTGTTAACATAATTATAAATTATTAATTAACTTTATAATTGCATTAGTTACATGTTCTATATCATAAGTTCCATTGACAGAAAAAAAACGAGTTTTATTTTTACTGAATGTTGTTTTCAAAAAAAAAGTTAATGATTTATTATTTTTATTAAACTCATCTATCCGTTGTTTTAAAACATTTATTTTATCATCTTGTCTTTTTATTAAATTTTTTTCTAATATTAATTTTTTATTATATATATTATTATTATATTTATTAATACTTCTATTTTTTATACGATTTAAAATAAAAGAATTTGGTATATCAATATATATTATTATATCTAATATAATACCGATATTTTCCATATTAATGGCTTGATTTAAATTTCTTGGAAAACCATCTAATATAAAGCCATTATTACAATCTGTATTATTAATACAATTTTTAACTATTTTAAAAATTATTCTATCATTAACTAATACTCCAGTATTTAAGCATTTTTCAATGTCTTTTTTTAAATATGATAAATAATTTTCATTATGTATAATTTTTCTTAATATATCTCCAATAGATATATGTTTTATATTATATAAGTTTTTTAAAATGCGTGATTGTGTTCCTTTACCAGATCCAGGAGCTCCTAATAAAGCAATTTTCATATTTATAAAAATAAAATCCTTTAAAGTTTATTAAAAAAGTAACATATTACTTGATTTATATAAAATCAAGTTTATGTGTAATAAAATTACACATAAACTATTAAAAAACATTAATTTATATCGACAAAAGATCATTAATACATTTGATAAATTTATTAGGATCTTCTAACGATCCTTTTTCAATTAATAAAGCTTGATCTAATAATAAATCTATCCATTTATTAAAAATATTATCTTCATGTATATCATTAATTTTTTTCACTAAAATATGTTCAGGATTCAATTCAAATATATATTTAATTTCAGGAGTACTTTGTCCTGTAGCACTAAATAACTTAGCCATTTGAGTAGTCATATCATTATTATCAGTAGTAACAATAGCCGGTGTATCTGTTAATCTATAAGTAATTTTTACATCTTTAACTCTATTACTTAAATAAGATTTAACCCTTTGAACTAATGAATTTAAATTTTGTTTTATATCTTTTTTTTCTTTTTCTTTTAAATTATTTTTTATTAAATTATCAAATGATGAGGTATCAGATTTACTGACAGATTGGAATAATTTACCATTAAAATCTGTTAAATAACCCATCATCCACTCATCTATTCTATCAGATAATAATAAAACTTCGATATTATTTTTTTTAAAAACTTCTAAATGTGGACTATTTTTAGCTGATATATAACTATCAGATGTTAAAAAAAATATTTTATCTTGATTTTTTATCATTCTTTTACAATATTCGTCTAATGAAACTATTTGATTGCTGTTATTACAATGTGTAGATGAAAAACGTAATAATTTTGAAATAGTATGACGATTTTTAATATCTTCTGCTGGCCCTTCTTTAAATATTAAACTAAATGATTTCCAAAATATTTGATAATTTTTGCTATTATTTTTAGCAAGATTTTCTAATTGAGTAAGAATTTTTTTTGTAATTGCATTTTTTAAAGTATTTGTAATAACACTATCTTGTAATAATTCACGAGAAATATTTAAAGGAAGATCATTAGAATCAATTATACCTTTTGCAAACCTGAGATAATTTGGTAAAAACTGTTCTGCATCATCCATTATAAAAATACGATTTATATAAAGCTTGAGACCATGTTTATATTCTCGATTCCAAATATCCCACGAAGTTTTTTGAGGTATATATATTAAGTTAATATACTCTTGAGTTCCTTCAACATGATTATGAATCCATGTTAGTGGATCATTATTATCATGAGATATATGTTTATAAAATTCTTTGTATTCTTCTAAAGAAATATCACTTTTTTTCCTAGTCCATAAAGCTTTAGCTTTATTTATTTGTTCCCATGTTAAAACATTTTTTTTATCTTTTTTTGTGTTTACTAATAATTCTACAGGTAATTCTATATGATCAGAATACTTTTTAATTATATTTTTAAGTTTCCAATCATCTAAAAATTCATTTGCATTTTCTCTAATATGTAAAACAATTTTTGTTCCTCTATACTTTTTTGTGATATATTTGACTGTATAATCACCTTCACCAGTTGATTCCCAACAAACTCCTTTATTTATATCTTCACCAGCTAATCTAGTAAATACTGTAACTTTATCTGACACAATAAAAGATGAGTAAAATCCTACTCCAAATTGCCCAATCATATTAGCATCTTTAACATTATTAGAATTAAAATTTTTTAAAAAATCTTTAGTTCCAGATTGAGCAATTGTTCCTAAATTATTTATAACTTCACTTCTACTCATTCCTATACCATTATCATCTAATGTAATTGTACGTTCATCTTTATTATAAGATAAACGAATACGTAATATACTATCGTTTTCATATAAATCTGGTTTTGTTATAGCTTGAAAACGTAATTTTTCTGAAGCATCAGAAGCATTAGATATAAGTTCTCGTAAAAAAATTTCTTTATTTGAATATAATGAATGTATCATTAAATGAAGTAAATTTTTTACTTCAGATTTAAAATTATAACTTTCTTTTTTAATTTTATTTTTCATAAATTACCTTAATAAAATGATAAAATATATTAAATTAGTTAAATACGACGTAAAAAATTAAATTATTTAATTTTATTTAAAAATTTTTATTTTATAAATATTAACAAAAATTAATATGAATTAATTTTTATTTTATAAATTTTATTCTATTTAAATCTAATGTAGCACCAAAGAAATCTTTGATATATTTAATATTTTTATTTTTTAATAAAAGAGACTCAATTTTAACTGAGTTATTACCATATTTCGCTTTAATAGTATCCAATTCAACTTTGCTTAACAAGTTACCATTGTTATTTTTATCTATTTTTGAAATTTTCAATGTATTTAAATTTTTTTTATTCATTACATAATTATTAATATTTGTAGTATTATTACATGATAATTCACTGTTTATATATATATTTGCTTTATTATTATTTATAATAGTTGGTTGATTTTTATTTAATGGAGTTGATATTTTATTATTATCAATAGAAGTATTTTTATTATATATATCATTTTCTATTTTTAATTTTTTTTTATTACTTAAGATATTTAAACGTGCACGTAAAACTTTATAAGTTGAGACTGTAAAATTTTTTAAAGTATGATTATTAATATCATTAATTTCATTTTTGTTTTTTTTGCTTAAAAAAATTTTTTTTGGTTTATCAAAATAATTTGTTAATTTTTTGTTATTACTTAAATTTTTTTTTTTTATTGTTTGTATTTTATCAAAATCTTGTTTTTGTATAATTAAATAATTTGGAGTAAAAGTTAACATCCTTAGCATAGTCATCTCTAATCCCAATCTAGGACTAGGAGCATAAGGTAATTCTTTTCTACCATTAATTATCATTTGGTAATATAATTGTACATCAGTTGGTTTAATTTTTAAAGATAGTATTTGTATTTTATATAAAATATCTTTATTTTGAGTAATTATATTATTTGGAAACAACTGATAACATGAAATTTGATGCAACAATACTAACATATTAGATAATAAAATATCCCAATTTACATTAAATTTTGAAAATTTATCAATTTGTTCAAATATCTTATTTCCATCATAATTTAATAAAGATTCAATTAATGATAAAGCACAGTTAATATCTAGTATTCCTAATATAGAGTGTATTATACTTTCATTAATTTTATTATTTCCAATAGCAATAGCTTGATCTAATAAATTTAAAGCATCACGTACACTACCATTCGAATGGTATGCTATTAAAAATAAAGATTTATAATCTACTTTTATAGATTCTTTAATTAATATTTTAGTTAAATATTTGATTATATTATTTATACTTATTGGTTTTAAATATAAATGTAAACATCTGGATAATATTGTTAATGGTATTTTTTGGGGATCAGTTGTAGCTAACAAAAATTTTATATGATATGGAGGTTCTTCTAATATCTTTAATAATGAATTAAAACTGTAACGAGATAACATATGAACTTCATCTATTAAATAAATTTTAAATTTTCCTTGTACTGGTAAATAATTTATATCATCTAAAATTTCTTTAATATCTTCTACTTTTGTTTTTGATGCTGCGTCAACTTCAATGAGATCAATAAACTTACTTTTTTTAAAATCACAACAATTACTACATGTATTACAAGAAGTTGATGTTATGTAATTTTTACAATTTAAATTTTTTGCAAATAATCTAGCAATAGTAGTTTTTCCAATTCCTTGCATTCCAGAAAATAAATATGCATGATGTATTTTATTGGAATTTAAACTATTGGTTAATAATTTAATAATATTTTCCTGTCCTATAACTTCAGAAAAATTTTTCGGTCTCCATTTTCTAGCAAGAATATTATAATTCATTATTATAAAATATATAAGTATAATTTGAATCATAATAACATATTTTTAATATTTAATAATTAATTATATTTAATAAAATAATATTCATGATACAATTAATTATTTATTTAAATTTAAATAAATGAGATAGATTTTGATAAACATTAAAATAGAAATTAAAAATAAAAATGGAAAAAGTATCAATAGACAATTAAGATTAAATAATAAATGTCCAGCTGTTATATATGGTAAAAATAAAAAACCTATATCTATAACAATACAATATAATTTTTTTATGAATATAAAAAATAAAAATACATTTTATAAACAACCTATAAATCTTATATGTAACGAAAATATTATACAAGTTATAATAAAATCAGTACAACGTCATCCAATCAATTCAAAAATTATACACATTGATTTTTTAAGAAATGAATATTAAAATACTTAAAATATATTAAGTGTAATGATTAATATTTTTATTTCTATTTTTTAATTCATCAATTACTTTGCTTAAATTTAAATTCATTGCTTGTAATAAAACTAATAAATGATACATTAAATCAGCTGATTCATAAATCATATTTTTATTATCTATTACAGATGCTAAAGCAACTTCTATTCCTTCTTCCCCAACTTTTTGTGCAATATGTTTAATACCTTTATTAAATAAACTAGTAGTATAAGTATTATTATATTTATGACCATTAGTTTTTCTATTATTAATAATTTTTTCTAAAACATATAAAAAACTTGCATTACTTTTAGCTGGATAGAAACAACTATTTAAATTTAAATGACATGTTGGTCCTTCAGGATTTACTAAAATTAGTAATGCATCTTGATCACAATCAGAGTAAATTTTAACTAGTTTCAATTTATTTCCAGAAATATTTCCTTTTATCCATAAACATTTTCTTGTACGAGAATAAAATGTAATATATTTCGTTTTTTTAGTTTGCTTAAGAGCATCATTATTCATATATCCTAACATTAAAACTTCGCCAGAAATATAGTCCTGAATTATAACTGGTATTAATCCAACAATTTTTTGCCAATTTAATTTCTCAATTGTTTTCATTTCTGACATAATCGTACATTTACTCCATTAGAAAATAAAAAATTTTTTAAACAATTAATATTTATAATTTTTTTATGAAACACTGATGCAGCTAAAGTACCATCAACTTTAGCATATTTAAACGCATGTAGAAAATGAATTACATTTCCAGCACCACCAGATGCTATTAAAGGAACATCACAATGTTTTCTTATAATTTTCAATTGATCTAAATCATAACCATCACGTACTCCATCATTATTCATCATATTTAATACTATTTCACCAGCCCCTCTATTTTGTACCTCTAGTATCCAATCCAATGTATTCCAATTAGTAATTTTGGTATAAGAAATATCCCCAGTATATTGATATACTTGATAACATTTTTTATTATTATTATACCAAGTATCAACACTAATAACTACACACTGTGTTCCAAATTTATTAGATAACTGATTTATTAAATTAGGATTAGATAGTGCAGAAGAATTTATAGATATTTTATCTGCACCAAGAGAAAGTATTTTTTCAGCACTTTGTATGTTATTAATTCCACCAGCAACACAAAATGGAATATTAATAATTTCTGCAATTTTTTTTATCCAATTAACATCAACTGTTCTATTCAGAATAGATGCTTCAATATCATAAAATACTAATTCATCAGCACCTTCTTCTACATATCTACTAGCCAAAGAAATTATATCTCCAATAATTTCATGGTGCTTAAATTGTATACCTTTAACTACTTGATTATTTTTTACGTCTAAACAAGGTATTATTCTTTTCGATAACAATTAATAGCCTCCAATAATGTAAATTTATTATCTAATAAAGCTTTTCCTATAATTATATCTTTTATTCCAATATTACATAAATTAGAAATATCTTCTAATGAAGATATTCCACCAGATGCTTGAAAATTAATATTTGGCCATTTATTACACAAAGAAGAATATAATTTAATGTTGCTTCCTGTGAGGGTACCATCTCTAGATATATCTGTACATAAAATATTTTTTATTCCTAATGGAATAATTTTACACATTATTTCATTTAATGTAATATTAGTATTCTGTTGCCATCCTTCTATTAATATATAATTTATATTTTTAGAATTTTGTAATATATCTAATGCTAAAATAAAACGATCAGGTCCGAAAATTTTAAACCAACTTTTAATTAAATTAAAATTCAAAATAACTGATGACCCAATAATTATTCTTTGTGCTCCAGCATTTAATAATATTTCAATATCTTCTGTATTACGAATACCTCCACCAACTTGTACTGACGTAAATTTTGCATTATTAATTAAATTTAGTAATAATTTAGTTTGTTTAAGAGATGGATTTTTAGCTCCATTAAGATCTATTAAATGTATTAATTTAGCGCCATATGATATATAACGTGTTAACTGAACTAATGGGTCAACATCATAAATATTTTTTAATTTATAATTTCCTTGATATAATCTAACAACCTTACCGTCTATTAAATCTAATGCTGGTATAATCATAAAATTACATCTCCAAAAAATTTTTTAAAAGTAAATTACCAGATTTACCTGAACGTTCTGGATGAAATTGAACACCAAAAAAATTTTTATATTTTATTGTAGAACTAAAAGGTATACCATAGTTTGTTGTAGAAATTGTAAAATTACATATTGGCATTATATAACTATGTATGAAATAAAAATAATCGCTTTGATTTATGCCTTTAAATAAATTACTATTTTTACATATATTTATTTTATTCCATCCAACATGAGGTAATGGTAAATTTGATGTTTTTATATGTATTACTGGAACATCAATTATATTTAAAGTTTTAATATGACCATTCTCACAACTATAAGAACCAAATAATTGCATACCTAAACATATTCCTAATATAGGTTGTTTAAGTTTTTTTATAATGTTAACTAATTTTTTTTTTTTTAAAACTTCCATAGCACTATTTGCTGTACCTACTCCAGGTAATAAAACTTTATCTGCTTGAAATATAATTTTTGGATCACTACTTATAATAGGGTTATATCCTATACGCTTAATAGCAATACTAACAGATAAAAGATTTGAACATTCTGTATTTAAAATTACTATTTTCATTTAAATAATTCCTTTAGAACTTTGTAATTTATTAGAATTATAATTAATATTAATAGCTTGACGTAAAGATAACCCAAAAGATTTAAATAAACTTTCTATTTTGTGATGATCATTATCTCCACTTACACTTAAATGTAAAGTACAAAACATCGTAGAACATAAAGAACGGAAAAAATGTTCTACCATATCTGTACTAAGATCTCCGACTTTTTGAAATTTATATTTAGCATTATATTTCAAATAGGAACGACCAGAAATATCTAAAGCACATGTAGCTAAAGATTCATCCATTGGAGCTATAAATCCAAATCTAGAAATACCATATTTATTCCCTAATGATCTTTTTAAAGTTTCTCCTAATACTAAAGCAACATCTTCTACAGTATGATGATCATCTACTTTAATATCACCTATAGCTTTAATATAAACTGATATTCCTCCATGAATGGCAATTTGATGTAACATATGATCTAAAAATTTTATTCCAGTATTAATGTAATTTGTTTTTTTCTGGTCTAACCAAACTTTAATTTTTATATCTGTTTCTTTTGTTATTCTTTTCACACAAGAATATCTTTTAAGTGTAGTTAAATTTTTTGAAATATTTAACCAATTTAATGATGTTTTATTATATAATAAACCATTAATATTCATATTTTTAGATAGTAATATATCTGTATATCTATCCCCTATAACAAAACTATTTTTTTTATCTAACAAGTTACCTGTAAGAAAAGAATTAACTAATCCTGTATTTGGTTTACGACAATTACATTTATCATAATCAAAATGTGGGCAAATTAATACTTTTTCAAAATTAATTCCTTGAGATGTAAAAATATCTATCATAAAATTATGAGGAATATAAAAATTTTTTTTAGGAAATAAATGTGTTCCTAATCCATCTTGATTAGTTACCATAATTAATTTAAATCCAAATTTTTGTAATTTTAACAAAGAAGTAATCACATTTGGTTCAAATGATAATTTTTCTATTTTATCTACTTGTTTATTATCATTAGGCTCTTTAATTAAAGTCCCATCACGATCAATAAATAAAAATTTTTTTTTCAAATCAAAATTTCCTTTGTAATTACAGTAATTTATTAGGTTTTAATATTTTTAATATTTTAATTATTTGTTTACATTCTTTTAATGTACCAATGGTAATACGAATACAATCAATTAATCCTGGTTGTAAGCTTTGATCTCTTAAAATTATTCCTTTATTCCACAATGATTTAAATACTTGATATCTTGAATCAAATTTTACTAAACAATAATTACTTAAACTAGAATATACTTTCATTACACATTTACATTCTTTTAAATCTTTAATGAATATTGCTTTATTATAATGTATATTCATAATTCTTAATTTAGTTTGTTTAATACCATTTTCACTTAAAGCTTGAGAAGCAATATCTATAACTGGAGATGGTATTGGATAAGGATCTATAATTTTTGTTAAAATTTTTATAATATATGAATTTGACAATATAAATCCACAACGTATTCCAGCTAAGGCAAAAGCTTTAGATAAAGTTCTTAAAATAACTAAATTTTCATTTTTTTCTATAAGATAAGTTAAACTGAAGTTTAAACAAAAATCAATATATGCTTCGTCTATTACTAATAGAGCTTTGTTTTTAATTATTTTTAATAAATAAATAATATCATTATGATTTATAATATTACCAGTTGGATTATTTGGATTACATAGATATATTAATTTTACATTTTTTAAATTATTAATTATTTTATTTAAATCTAATTGCCAATTATTTATTGTATTAATTTCAAAAAATTTTATACCTAGTATTTCAGAACTTACTTTATACATACCATATGTAGGGGGACAAAATAAAATTTTATCTTTATTAAAATCGCAGAATGCACGAATTAATAACGATATACCTTCATCTGCACCTCTACATACTAAAACTTGTTTAGATTTGATATTAACATAATTAGCATATTTATTAATTAATAAACTAGGTTGACATTCTGGATATCTATTTAAATTTTTAATATTACATATATATTTTGGTGTTAATGGATATTCATTGGCATTCAGCCAAATATTTCCTTTTCCACCTAACTTACGAGCTGATTGATAAGGTTTTAATTTTAAAATATTACACTTAACTAAATGTTTTATACTCATAATAATTATTCCTTAATTTTATCCACTCGTAATTTTATTGAATTTTTATGAGCTATCATATTTTCTGCATCAGATAAAATTTCAATAATAGGAGCTATTTTTAATAAACCTTCTTTATTAATTTTTTGTATTAATATTCTTTTTTGAAAATCAATAACACTTAGTCCAGAACATGTTAAAGTATGTCCAGATGTTGGTAAAACATGATTTGTACCAGACGCATAATCTCCTATTGACTCGGTAGACCATGGACCTATAAATACAGATCCAGCATTTTTTATATATTTTATATACATTTCTGCATTTTCAACTTGTATAATTAGATGCTCAGGTCCATAAATATTACTTATTTTGATACATTCTTTGATATTTTTTGCAATAATAAATCTACTATTTTTAAGTAATGATTTTTTAATTATTTCATAACGAGGTAAAATATTTATTTGATTGTTTATTTCTATTAATACTAAATTAATTAATTTAATATTAGTTGTTATTAATATTAATTGAGAATCACTTCCATGTTCTGCTTGAGATAATAAATCTGAAGCAATAAATGCTGGATTAGAATTATTATCAGCAACTATTAATAGTTCTGTTGGTCCAGCTATCATATCTATAGTTACACCGTCATTTCTTTGACTTACTTGACGTTTTGCTTCTGTAACCCATAAATTACCAGGTCCAAATATTTTATCAACTTTTTTAATTGATTGCGTTCCAAAAGCCATAGCAGCAATAGCTTGAGCTCCACCAACCTGATATATATTTTTTATACCACATATTTTAGCGGCATAAATAATTGCATGTGAAATAGGAGGAGGAGAACATAATGTAATATTTTTACATCCAGCAATTTGAGCTGGTATTGCTAGCATTAAAACAGTAGATAAAAGAGGAGCTGTACCTCCTGGTACATATAAACCTACAGAATCAATAGGTCTTGTAATTTGCATACAACGTATACCTGGATTAATTTCTACATCTATCAAAGATAATTGCTGTTTACTATGAAATAAATTAATATTTTTTGATGCAAATTTAATAGCATTTTTAAGATTTTTATTTACAAAAAAAGTTGAATTTAATAATATATCCTTGTCTATAATTAATTTTTTTTTTTCATATAAATCAAATTTTTTATTAAAAAAATATAAAGCTTTATCTCCTTGAGATTGAACATCATTTAAAATATTATTAACAATTTTACTAATATTTATAGATATATCTATTTTAGGTCTAGATAAGATTTTTTTTTGTTCTTTTATATTTAAATGACTCCAATAAATAATTTTATTAAAAAGTAAATTTTGCATATATTATTCCATCATTTTTTCTATTGGTAATACTAATATAGAACTAGCTCCTAAAGATTTAAGATTTTCTATAGTTTCCCAAAATATTGTCTCGCTACTTACTATATACATAGCTACTCTACTATTATCTTTAGATATAGGCAATATTGTTGGTTGATCAACTCCTGGTAATAAATTTAAGATTTGATCTAATTTATTAATAGGAACATGCATCATAATATATTTTGATTCTCTTGCTTGTATTATACTTTGTATACGAATTAATAATTTATCAATTAAAGATTGTTTTTCTTTTAATAATTTACCATATTTTTGAATAAGACAAGCTTTAGAAAAATGTATTACTTCTACTTCACGTAATCCATTAGCTTCAAGAGTTTCTCCAGTAGAGACTAAATCACATATAGCATCTGCTAATCCTGCTCTTGGTGCAACCTCTACAGATCCATTTAATAAACAAGATTTAAAAGAAATATCTAATTTATCTAAGTATTGTTTTAATAAATTTGGATAAGAAGTTGCTATACGTTTACCATATAAACATTTAGGTCCTGTCCATAATTTATCTAATGGTAATGCCATAGATAATCGGCAATTACCAAAATCTAAACGTCTTAATGTAAGATATTTTGGATGTTCACCTTTTGAACGACGAGCTAATAATTCTTCTTTTAGTACATTTTCACCGATAATTCCAAGATCAACTACACCATCCATAATTAATCCAGGAATATCATCATCTCTTACAAGCATGATATCAATTGGCATATTTTCTGAAAAAGCTAATAATTTTTGTTGCTTTAAATTTATTTTAATTCCACATTGTTCAATTAATTGCTGAGATTCCTGGCTTATTCTTCCTGATTTTTGCATAGCAATTCTTAATCTATATTTATTCAATATGCTATTCTCCCTCTTGGGATTAATTTATTTAATTAACATTAAATAATGATATTATTTTTAATTTACATAAACATATTAATAAAAACTAGTAATTAATATTACAACCTACAAAAGACCGCAACTTTGTTAGTTTAAATAATTTAAATTAATAACTTATTATAACACTACGATTTGTTATATTAGTAGCATAATCATTATTAAAATCAATAAATTTATTTTTACCATAAACTGTTAAATTTACAATTTTTTTAGATGATACCCCTTTAGATATAAAATATCTTTTTACTGCATTAGCTCTAAGTAATTGTAAAAGTCTATACTCAGGAGTATCTTCTACTTTAGAAATATGACCTTCAATATTTATTGTTTTTTTGTTATTTAGTAATTCTTTTACATCTCTATCTAATGCTATTTTAGATTGTTGGTCTATATTATAGTCATTACGTTTAAAATATATTATATTATTGAATGAATTTTCATTATTTTGTATTTTTAATACAGGTTTTTTAGTATTATTACCAAAATTTAATTTTTGATTAAAGATTTCAATAGTTGTTTCTTTTAATAAATTAGATTTAATTTCACATGCTGTTAATATACAGGCTGAGGTAAATAATATTAATAATAATAAAACTTTATTAATTCTCATATTATTAAATTTCTCCATTTATACAAATAATTATTTTTATTAATTATATATTGATAATATTATTAAAATTTTAATTTTGCTTAAAAATTTAATTTTAGATGAGTTAAAATTTAAAATTAACTAAATAAATTTAATAAAATTAATTATATTATATATAATTCATACAAAATAAAATTTTTGATTTATCATTTTAATTTTATTAATTATGATAACTTATCATAATTATTAATATTAACGAAATCCTCTTTGTTTTTTTATTGAATCATAAGCTTTTTGTATTTTTTGTGTTTTTTGTTTTGCTTGTTCCATCAGTTTAGGAGATAAATTTTTAGAAACTAATTTATCAGGATGATATTTTCTCATTAATTTTCTATAAGCATTTTTAATAATTAAATTACTGTCTTTTATAGACACTCCTAAAATATCATAAGGATCTTGTAATTCAGAATAATTACTTGTATTTTTATGTTGGTATTTTCCATATTTATTAAAATTTCTATATGAATTAAAATTCATTGCATTTTCTAAGATATTTAATTGATGTTCAAAATAAAATTTATCTACTCTTAATTCTTCAGCAATTATAAATAATATATTTCGTGCTTTATTATGTAAAAATCCGTTAACAAATGCTGTTTGAATTTGAATATTTATAAAAGTTTTTATTGCATAAGGATTATTATAAAAATATTTATAAAAAACACATAATTGATTTTTTAAATTAAAATTAATATTTTTACCTTCACGAAATGATTCTTTAGCATATTTTTGTAGCTTTTTATTTAATCTCATATTATGCATTACTATATTAGCATTATTAATATCATGTTTAGTTACGATACCTTTTGATTTTGTTAAATAGCCCATAACTTGAAACATAATTTTAAAAAATATTAATTTATTTATTATACGATTTTCATTTATACTAAAATCATTTATTAAACTAAAATTAATATAACTATCTATTATGTATCCAATAATAAAGCTTATAAATATCCCAAAAATATTTAATCCTGATAAAATAGCTAAAGTACTACATAGCAATCTACCAAAATATTGCATAATATCCTCAATTGTTAATATTTAAAAATATATAATTTATTAACATTTGCAAATGTTAAAATATGTGTATTTATAAATTTCATAAAAATTTTTTATTATAAATTAATAAATATGACATTTATAATAATAAAAAAATAATTTTTTAGATATTGTATTTAAATAAATAATTTAAATATTTTATTAAAAAATTGATTCTTAAATAAATTAATGTGTAATGAAAATTAAAATAAAATTTTTTAGAAATTTAAATGAATAATATAATTAAAAAAAAATTTATTTATTATCTATTTATTATAGTCATACTGTTTATGACAGTATTTACAAATATAACTTATGCTAAAAAAATTTTATTAGATAGAATAGTAGCAATTGTAAATAATAGTATTATTTTACAAAGTGATATAGATATTGCATTAAAAATATATAAACTTAATTACCAATTAAAATACAAATTTTTACCGTATAATATGTTTTCTCAAAAAGAAATTTTAGATAGTTTAATTTTAGATACTATAATATTGCAAATATCTAAAAATCATAATATCACTGTTAATAATAATAAAGTTAATAATGCATTAAAAAAAATTTTAACAGATAATAAAATTACATTTAATGAATTAAATAAAAACTTATCTAGTTTAAAAATAAAATATAAAGATTATATAAATAAAATAAAAACAGAATTAATTATTAATTTAATAGAAAATTATGAAATGAGTAAAATTATTGAAATTTTCCCACAAGATGTAAATAAATTAGCACATGAAATAGAAGTTAAAAATAAAAATAATATTAAATTTAATTTAAGTAAATTATTTATACCCATACCAAATAACGCAAATAATAATCAAATAAAAAAATTAAAAGATTTATCTAATTATATAATATTAAAATATAATGAAGGTATAAATTTTAATACTTTATTATCAATATTTTCAAAAACAAATACAAAAAATAATAATAATCAAATGCATTGGTATAAATTAAATAATTTACCAACAATATTTATTCCATATTTAGAAAGTGCCAAAAAAAATCATATTTCTATAGTAGGACCAATTAAATCTGATATTGGTTTGTATATATTAAAAATTAATGAAATAAAAAATGATAGCTGTATAACCGATACTGAATATTATATACATAATATTACAAAAAATATTTCAAAAAAAACAACATATAATCAAGCTAAAAATATATTAATTAATATTTCTAAAAAAATAAAAAATGGTGAAATAGATTTTTGTACAGCAGCTAAAATATTTTCAGATGATTTACAGTCAAAATATAAAGGTGGTAATATAGGTTGGAAATCAGTTGATTTATTAAGCAATAAAGTTAAAAATATATTACAACATATTAAAAAAAATGAAATTAGTTACCCAATATATGATAAATATAAATGGAAACTAATTAAATTTTCTAATATAAAAAAAATTGATATAACTAATAAATATAATAAAAAACAAGCATATAATATGTTATACAATAATAAATTTATATCAGAATTACAATTCTGGAAAGAAGAACAATTTATATCTGCATATATTAAAATTTTTTAAATATAATTAATATAAAAAATAATTATTATATTTAATATAAATAAATTTAAATTTATTAACTAAAATTTATATAATTTAAATTATTTATTAATTAAATAATAAATTATTTAATTAATTATTAAAATATTTAATATTTTATTAATAGCTGTTATATTAAAAAATACATGTAAAGTATAATATATATAATATTATAAAAAATCATATGATATATATTTAAAACCATTAGTATAGATGGTTTTTAAATTTATTTAATATTTAAATTCATATAAATTAGTAATGAAAAAAAAATTGTATAAATTTTTATATAAGGGACATTTATTACGTAAATCTTTTGGTCAAGTTTTTTTGCATGATAACAATATAATAAAAACGATTATATCATTGATTAATCCTTCTATAAATGATGTATTTATAGAAATAGGTCCTGGTTTTGGGTCTTTAACTACTAAACTAGCAAAGTATTCTACAAATATTATTGCTGTAGAAATTGATTCTAATTTATCACAATATTTATCTAAAATTCTTTGTTTAAACAAAGTTATAATTTTAAATCAAAATATATTCAATATAAATTTTAAGCAATTATATTATAAATATAATACACCATTAAGATTAGTTGGTAACCTACCTTATAATATATCTATAAAATTATTATTTTATATATTTAAATATATAAATTTTATTAAAGATATGAATTTTATGTTTCAAAAAGAAGTTGCCTATCGTTTAATTTCTACACCAAATAGTAAAAATTACGGAAAATTAAGTATTTTAGCTCAATATTTTTGTAAAATAACACATTTATTAGAAATACCTCCAATTTCATTTTATCCTAAACCAAAAATAAACTCTACATTTCTAAAATTAACTCCACATACAAAATTACCATATAAAGTATTAAATTTTAACTCATTAATTATAGTAATAAATTTAGCTTTTAGAAATAGAAGAAAAACTATTAAAAATAACTTATCAACTTTATTAAATATAAGAGAATTAACTTCGTTAAATATAGATTTAAATAAGAGAGCAGAAAATTTAGATATTTATTCTTATTGTAAATTAGCCAATTTTATAACTAATAAATTTGATAATAAATTACAAACCTGTTAAATTGAAACTTATAATGTTTAGTATTATATTTTTAACTGATATTGCGGATTAATCATGTCAATTTATTTTATAGGTGATGTACATGGATGTTTTTATGAATTAAATGAAGCATTAAATATTATAAATTTTAATCCTAAAAAAGATACTTTATGGTTTACTGGGGATTTAATTGCTCGTGGACCTGATTCATTAAAAGTTATTAATTTACTTTATACATTACGAAATAATATTCGTATTGTTTTAGGAAATCATGAATTAAATTTATTATCTATATATTATGGTATTACTGATAATTCATCTAAAAATAAAATACATGATATACTATCATCATCAAATGCTGAAAAATTAATTAATTGGTTACGTTTTCAGCCATTTTTACAAATTGATAAAATAAAAAAAATAATTATGGTACATGCAGGTATATTCCCAACATGGACTATTAATAATACCATAAAATATGCAAATGAAATTTCACATTTTTTAAAAAGTAAAAATTATAGACTATTACTATACACACTATATAATAGTGAATCGAATATTTGGAAAAATAATTTATTTGGTTTATCTAAATTACAATTTAATTTAAATGTTTTTACTAGAATGAGATACATTTATAAAGAATATATTTTAGATATGAAACATAAAAATTCACCAAAACACACAAGTAAATCTATGATTCCTTGGTTTCTTTTATTAAATAATTCAATATATAAAAAATATAATATAATTTTTGGTCATTGGTCTTCTTTAATGGGTAAGAATACACCTAGTAATATTTATGGATTAGATACAGGATGTTGTTGGGGTAATTATTTAACAATACTACATTGGAATAGTAAAAAAATTTTTAAAATAAAATATAATAAAAATTCAAAATTAACATTTTAAAAAAATATAGAAATTTTATTTAATTAAAAAGTATTTTTTATAAATTAGCCAAAAAAATATTAATTTTACTTATTTTTTTAATTACTTCATATTTAAATGTTTTTAACATTTTAGAAAATAAAATAAAAGATTCTCTTTGATATTCTTGTTTTGGATCTACTTGAGCATAACTTCTTAAATGTATACCTTTTCTCATATATTCAATAGCATATAAATGTTCTTGCCATAAACAATCAATGGTATTTATTAAGATTTTCTTTTCATGATATCTCATTAAATTAGATCCAAAAATTTTTTCATTTGTTTCATATTGATTTATTGATAATTTTATAGATAAATCAAATAATATTTCTTCTGAACTTTCATTTATCCATTTTGATAATGGCACTTTTAACCCATATTCATTTAAAAATTTATTTTCTAATTTAACTACATTCCATTTTTCTTCTATTTCATCAATTGGAATATACTTCGATATAAGTTTTTGAAAAGTATAATTACGAAATTCTTTAATAATATTTACTAAATTTTTTGAAATTAAAAATTCATTCCTTTTATTATATATAATTATTCTTTGATAATTTAAAACATTATCATATTCTAATAGCTGCTTTCTAGTGTTAAAATTATGATTTTCTACTTTTTTTTGAGCACTGGCGATTGCTTTAGTAATTAATGGATGCTCAATAGACTCATTTAATTTAAGACCAAATGTATACATAATATTTTTTATACTTTTAGATAAAAAAATTCTCATTAACGAATCTTCCATGGATAAATAAAATCTAGATGACCCTATATCTCCCTGTCTTCCAGATCTACCACGTAATTGATTATCTATTCTTCGTGATTCATGACGCTCAGTACCTATTACATGTAATCCTCCTAATGACAATACTTTAGTATGATTTGTTTTCCAATTAATTTTAATTTGATTGATATCAGAATTTTTAGATCTTAATATTTTATCTTGTAAATTTCCACCTAAAACAATATCTGTTCCTCTACCAGCCATATTAGTAGAAATAGTTATAGACTTTAGTTGACCTGCTTGTGCTATAATATCTGCTTCTAATTGATGAAATTTAGCATTTAAAATTTTATGTGGAATATTAATTTTTTTTAATTCATTTGATATAATCTCAGATTTTTCTATAGAAATGGTTCCCACTAAAACTGGTTGGCCAATTTTAAATCTTGATTTAATATCTTGTACAATAGCATATATTTTTTCTTTTTCAGTCATAAATATCAAATCTGGTAAATCTTGTCTAATCATCGGTTTATTAGTAGGAATTACTATTGTTTTTAAATTATATATTTCATTAAATTCTAATGATTCTGTATATGCTGTACCTGTCATACCTGATAATTTTTCATACAATCTAAAATAATTTTGAAATGTAATAGATGCTAAAATATAGTTTTCGTTTCTAACAGTTAAATTTTCTTTAGCCTCAATTGCTTGATGTAATCCATCAGACCAACGACGACCAGGCGTAGCTCTACCAGTATGTTCATCAATAATTACAATTTCGTCATTTCTTATGATATAATCTTTGTTTCTAATAAATAATGTATGTGCTTTAATTGCTGATATAATATATTCCATAAATATAATATTTTTATCAGAATATAAAGATTCATTTTTATTAATAAATTTCTTACTGACTAATAAATTTTCTGCTAATATTAAACCTTCTTCTGTAAGAAGAACTTTCCTATATTTTTCATCTATATAAAAATAACTTACATTTTTTTTATCCATTTTAAAAAAATTAAATATTAATTCATTTATTTGATTAAAAATTTTAGTATTATTTTCTATTGAGCCAGAAATTATTAATGGTGTTCTCGATTCATCAATTAATATTGAATCTATTTCATCTATAATTGCGTAATGTAATTTACGTTGAACTTGATGTTTTATATTAAATGACATATTATCTCGTAAATAATCAAATGCATATTCATTATTAGTACCATAAGTAATATCAGAGTTATATGCTAAACGTTTTTCTTCAATAGATGAATTAGATAAATTTACTCCTACAGTAAGCCCTAAAAATTCAAATAAAGGACGATTGTTTTCTGCATCTCTTTTAGATAAATAATCATTAACTGTTATTATATGCACTCCTTTCTGGGATATAGCATTTAAATAAGCAGGCAGGGTTGCTGTAATAGTTTTACCTTCACCAGTTTGCATTTCTGCTATATATCTATTATTAAGGGCTATGCCTCCCAATAATTGAGAATCAAATAAATGTATATTAAACACACGTTTATTTGCTTCTTTAACTATAGCAAATACTTCAGGTAATAAAGTATTAATAGACACACCTAAATTAATTCTTTTTCTAAATTCTATTAACTTTTTTTTAATGTCTTTATCACTTAACTTACTACATATAGGTTCCAACATATTTATAGAATTTACTGTTTTCTTCATGTCATTTAATATACGATCATTTTCACTTGTAAAAAAATTTTTAAATAATTTTTTGAACATATTTACCATATTTATTTATTAAAAAAATACAAAATTAAATTTAATTAATTATATTTATATAATTATGTTTATATACTAAAACATGATATTATAATGTGCGCTATATCTATATAGTAGTTATATAGATAATAATATTACAATAAATTTAACATTGATTAAATATCTGAGCTATTATTAATAGTTTATATATCTAAATTAATAATTATTGATTATAATATATTATTTATTAAATCAAATTTAATATATATCTAATTTTTGTAATTAGTATAAAATACTTAATTATCATTAATTAATGAATAATTACTAATATACCTAAAATTTTTAAAAATCTAATTATTTTTTAATAAAATATAATTTTATATTATGATTTTTATAAAATTAATTAATTATACTATGTTTATAGTAATTTGAATAAATAAACTAAATTTTTTCAGCATATCTTAATATTGCACTTCTAGCGCTGGGATTATTTTTAATTTCTTTAATTGATGGATATATTTTATTAAAAGATATTAATTTAAAAATATGTTGATATTGCTTTAATATTTGTTGTTCTGTGATAGGTAATCCTAATGGAATTTCAGGTTTACTAAATTTTTTAATAAAGTTTTTTACTATTCTATCTTCTAATGAATTAAAACTAATAATAGATAATCTACCACCAATATTTAATATATTTAATGAATCAATCAATATTTTTTTAATTTCTTCTAATTCATTATTTATATAAATACGAATAGCTTGAAAAGTTCTTGTTGCTGGATGTTTATTTCTATAATAAAATGGTAACGTATTTTTAATTAAATTTGCTAATTTTATTGTTGTATCTAAAGAATGTTTATTTTTTAATAAAGCATGGGATATTTGTTTATAAAAACGTTCTTCACCAAATTTTTTCAATACTAAACATATAGTATCAAAATTAGCATTTAATAACCATTCTTTAGCTGAATAACCTATAGTATAATCCATTCTCATATCTAATGGTCCATTATGCATAAATGAAAAACCACGATTAGGATTTTGAATTTGTAATCCAGACATTCCAAGATCTAAAATAATACCATCAATTTTACCTAATAAACATAATTTATCCATACAAAATTTTATTTTAGAAAATGGTTTATGTAAAACATATAATCTAGAATCGTATATATCTTTAGCTATTTTTATAGCATCTGGATCTCTATCAATAGCAAATAATTTTCCATGTTTATTTAATTTTGATAAAATTAAACGAGAATGACCACCAGCACCAAATGTACCATCAATATAAATACCGTTTGGTTTAATATTTAAAGAATATATACTTTCTTTTAATAAAACTGAAACATGTATTTTATTATTAAATTTTTTTTTCATGATTTTTATATTATTTAAACATTAATGTTATTAATTAATCTGTTTAGTAAATATAAATTATTTAAATGTACTTTAGATAAAATTAAAACAATGTATATTAATACAGAGAATATATAATGTTATATATAATTTTAAATTTAAGTTAAAATTAATAAAATTTATTAATTTTATATTATATAACATAATTTATAAATTAAGGATATCATTTATTATGAGTCAAAAAATAATTATTTTTGACACAACTCTACGAGATGGAGAACAATCTTTAAAATCTAGTTTAACAATAAAATCAAAATTAATAATTGCATTAGCTTTAGAAAAAATGGGCGTTGATATTATTGAAGCTGGATTTCCTGTGTCTTCTCCAGAAGATTTTAAATCTGTTAATATAATTTCTAAAAAAATTAAGAATAGTATAATATGTGGATTATCAAGATGTATAAATAAAGATATTGAAATTGCAGTAGAAGCTCTAAGTAGTGCTGAAACATTTCGTTTGCATATATTTTTACCTACATCTAATTTACAGATTAAATCTAAATTAAATAAAAATTTTGACGAAATCGTAAATATGGCTATAAAATCAATTAAGTTTGCGAGACATCATACAGATGATATTGAATTTTCATGTGAAGATGCTTGTAGAACTAACATCGATAATTTATGTAGAATTACAGAATTTGCGATTAATGCAGGAGCTAAGACTATTAATTTTCCAGATACTGTAGGATATTCTACTCCTATGCAATATAATTCAATTATATCTCAATTATGTAATAAAGTTCCAAATATTGATAAAGCAATTATTTCAGTTCATTGTCACAATGATTTAGGAATGGCAGTTGGTAATTCAGTTACTGCAATTCAAGCTGGAGCTCGTCAAATAGAAGGAACAATAAATGGAATAGGAGAAAGAGCTGGTAACGCTGCTATTGAAGAAGTAGTAATGGCAATTAAAGTAAGAAATGATTTAAATTTACATACATCAATAAACTATAAAGAAATTTATAATACAAGTAAAATTGTTAGTGAATTATGTAATATACCAATTCCAGATCATAAACCTATAGTAGGAACAAATGCATTTACGCATTCATCTGGTATACATCAAGATGGAATATTAAAAAATAGAGAAAATTATGAAATAATAAATCCAAAAAATATAGGAGCAAAATTAACAAAATTAAATCTTACAGCTAGATCAGGACGATCAGCAATTAAATATATTATGTCATCTTTAGGATATCATAAAAATGATTTTGATATTAATAAGTTATATAAAAAATTTTTAAAATTTGCTGATAAAAAAGGTCAAATTTTTGACTATGATCTTGAAGCATTAGCATTATTAGATAATTATGATGAATATATATTAAAAAATTACTTTTACTTAAATTATTTTAATATACAATCATGTTCTACAAAAACATCTATTGTATTAATAAATATGAAATGTGGTGATGAAATTAAAGAAACTATATATATAGATAATGGATCAATAAACACTATATGTAAAGCAATAAAAAAAATTACTAATTTTAATTTTAATATAAAAAAATATATTATAACTGAAAAAAAAAACAACTTGAATATACTAAATAAAGTTAATATAACTATTAAACATAATAATAAATATTATTATGGTTCTGAAATATCAAATGATATTTTTGAATCTACAATTAATGCAATTATTAGTACTTTAAATAATATTTGGAGATATAAAAAAATTAAAACTTTTTTAAATAAAAAAACATAATTCGAATAAAATTATTGTTAATAACATATTATGGTATAGTTAATAATGAATAAAACATACAATGTTGCAGTTCTTCCAGGGGATGGAATTGGTCCAGAATTAATAAAACAAGCTTACAAAGTTATACATACTATAAATAATAAATTTAAATTAAATATAATTACTCATGAATACGATGTTGGCGGAGTAGCAATTGATAATTGTGGATATGCTTTACCAAAAAGTACTTTGTTAGGTTGTGAGAAATCAGATGCAATTTTATTTGGTTCTGTTGGAGGTCCTAAGTGGCAAAATTTAGACCCCTTAAAACAACCAGAAAGAGCAGCATTATTAACTTTACGAAAACATTTTAAATTATTTGCAAATTTACGACCAATTAAATTATATAATAATTTATACAATATTTGTATGTTAAGAGATGATATTGCATCTCATGGATTTGATATATTATGTGTTCGAGAATTAACGGGAGGTATATATTTCGGTCAACCAAAAGGAAGATATGGAAAAGATTCTAATGAATATGCTTTTGATACTAAAATTTATTATACATTTGAAATAGAAAGAATAACAAAAGTAGCGTTTGATATTGCAAAAAAAAGATCAAAAAAAGTTACATCAATAGATAAATCCAATGTATTATATAGTTCAATGTTATGGAGAGATATAGTAAATAAAATTAGTAAAAATTATCCAGAAATATCATTAACTCATTTATATATTGATAATGCAATCATGCAATTAATTAAAAATCCATATATATTTGATGTAATTTTATGTTCAAATTTATTTGGTGACATAATTTCTGATGCTTGTGCTATGATTTCTGGTTCTATAGGATTACTTCCTTCTGCTAGTTTAAATTCTAAAGGATTTGGATTATATGAACCAGCTGGAGGCTCTGCTCCTGATATTGCTGGTATGAATATAGCAAATCCAATAGGACAAATTTTATCTGTTAGTTTAATGTTAAAATATAGTTTTGGCTTACATGAAGCCGCTCATGCTATATATAAAGCAGTAGAACAATCTATAAAAAATAAACAATGTACAATAGATATTACTAGTGATAGTACATTATCACTAGGAACTGAAGAAGTAGGAGATATAATATCTAATTTAATTGAAAAGGTATAATATTTATGGGTAAATCATTATATGAAAAATTATATGATTCACATATAGTCCATGAATCATATGCAAATACATTACTATATATTGATCGTCATTTATTACATGAAGTTACTTCTCCTCAAGCTTTTGAAAGCTTAAAATTTAAAAATAGAACTGTACGTCAACCTAGTAAAACATTTGCTACTATGGATCATAATGTATCTACTTTAACTAAAGATATAAATGCATGTGGAAAATTAGCTAAAATTCAAATGCAACAACTTATTAAAAATTGTTATGATTTTGGAATTACATTATATGATTTAAATCATCCCAATCAAGGAATAGTACATGTTATAGGTCCAGAACAAGGAATAATTTTACCAGGTATGACAGTTGTATGTGGAGATTCTCATACTTCTACTCATGGTGCATTTGGAGCTTTATCGTTTGGTATAGGAACATCAGAGGTCGAACATGTTTTGGCTACACAAACATTAAAACAAAAACGATATAAAAATATGAAAATAGAAATTACAGGAGAAATAAATTATGGAATTACTCCTAAAGATATTGCTCTTTTCATTATAGGTAAAATTGGATCTTCTGGTGGAAGTGGATATATAATAGAATTTTCTGGAAATGTAATTAATTCAATGAGTATGGAAGGACGCATGACATTATGTAATATGTCTGTAGAAATGGGAGCTAAATCTGGATTAATAGCGCCAGATAAAAAAACGTATTTATATTTAAAAAATCGTAAATTTTCACCAAAAGATATATTATGGGATAAAGCTATAAAATATTGGGAAACATTAAAATCTGATAAAGATGCATTTTTTGATAAAATAATTAAAATTAATGTAAGCAATACTTATCCACAAGTTACTTGGGGAACTAATCCTAGTCAAGTAATTGGAATTAATCAAAAAATTCCTTATCCGGAATTTTTTGATGATCCAGTTGAACAAAATTCTGCAATAACTGCTTTAAATTATATGAATTTAAAACCAGGAACATATTTAACTGATATAAAAATTGACAAAGTATTTATTGGTTCCTGTACTAATGCTAGAATAGAAGATTTAAGACATGCTGCTGCAATTGCTTATAGAAATTATGTAGCTAATGGAGTTCAAGCGATAATAGTGCCAGGATCAGGTCCTGTAAAATTACAAGCAGAAAAAGAAGGTTTAGACAAAATATTTATAAATGCTGGATTTGAGTGGAGATTACCAGGGTGCTCTATGTGTTTAGCAATGAACAATGATAAATTAAGATTTGGAGAAAGATGTGCATCAACAAGTAATCGAAACTTTGAAGGTAGACAAGGTAGAGGGGGTAGAACTCATCTATTAAGTCCAGCTATGGCTTCAGCATCTGCAATAATTGGTAAATTTACAAATATTCAATATTTTTTAAATAAAGGTAAAAAAATTTAATAAATATGAAAAAATATTTTAAACATAAAGGTATAATTGCTCCACTAGATTATTCTAATATAGATACAGATATTATTATTCCTAAACAATTTTTAAAAGAAATTACTCGTATTGGTTTTGGTAAGCATGTATTTAAAAATTGGCGTTTTTTAAAAGATAATTATACATTAAATCCAAATTTTATTTTAAATAAAAAATGTTTTATTAATTCTAGTATTTTACTAACCAGAGAAAATTTTGGTTGTGGATCTTCTCGTGAACATGCAGTATGGGCATTAATGGATTATGGATTTAATGTGATTATTTCTACATCTTTTTCTGATATATTTTATAATAACAGTATAAATAATGGTTTATTATTAATTTCATTATCACCTAAAAATATAGATGAATTATTTAAAATAGTAAAATTAAACGAAGGAATACATTGTTTAGTTGATACACAAAAAAAAGTTATTTCTATCAATAATAGCTATTATAATTTTGATATAGATAAATTACAACTTGATTTTATTAATAAAAAATATGATCATATAGATGATACTATGAAAAATGAAGATTTAATTTATAAATATGAAAAAAACCAATTTGTATTTTTCAAATAATTTAATTTAAAAATGGATTATTATTATTTATACATTTAATTAAAATTGGTGTACCTTTAATGTTTAAAAAATTTCGGAAATATTTCACTAAATAACGCTTATATATATTATTTAAACTTTGTACTTTATTACCATGAATTACTATTACTGTAGGATTATGTCCTCCTAAATGGGCATATTTAGGTTTTATTCTTTTTCCACATATTAAAGGTGGTTGATTATGCTTTATCGCTTTATGCATAATTTTTGTTAAAATTGATGTATTAACCTTAAAATTAGCGTGTTTATTAATTAAATCAATAGATTTAAATATATTTTCTATATTATTAATATTACTATATAAAGCCGAAATAAAATGAATTTTATTTAACTTAATTAAGTTAAGTTTTTTATTTAATATATCTTTTATATCATTCAGTATTTTTCTAGAACGAATTAAATCACATTTATTTACTATTACAATTACAGATTTTCCTTTTTTTATAATTAAATTCAATAGAGATAAATCAAACTTTGATACCATTTCTTTTGCATTAATTATTAATAATGAAATATTAGAATTTTCTATAGCATTAATTGTTTTATTAATTGAATATTTTTCAATATTATTTAATATAGATTTATTTCTACGAATGCCAGCTGTATCTATAAAAACATATTGATTGTTATTAAAAACTATTGAAACACTAATTTTATCTCTTGTTGTTCCCGGATTTTTATTGACTACCATACGATTTGTACCAACAATTCTATTTAAAATAGAAGATTTTCCTACATTAGGTTTTCCTATAATAGAAATTATTATATTTGAATTCTTTATTTTCTTTTCATATTTTAATATATTTAAATTATTAAAAATTTGATTATTTTTATTTACATCTTTTATATGTAATTTTTTGAAAAACTTCGATAAAAAAACATAATTTAATAATGCATTTATACCTTTCCCATTTGAAGCAATAATTGGAAAAATTTTATTTGATATTTTTAATTTATAAAATTCTCCTATTTCATTATAAATATTTTTTGTATCTACTTTGTTTACAATTAAAATTGTATTTTTATTTTTTAAACGTAAATAATTTGAAATATCAATATCAATTGGAACAATACCATCTTTACCATTAACTATAAAAAATATTATATTTGATTCTTCAATTGCTAAACAAGACTGATGTATGTTATTATTTTTATTGTTTTCTGATATAAATTGATCAATTCCATATGTATCTATTACAATAAAATTAAAATTTTTCCATATTGCCACACCATATTTACGATCTATGGTTAAACCAGGAAAATTAGATACAATAGCATCATTATTGCGTGTTAATCTATTAAATAATGTAGATTTTCCTACATTTTGTCTTCCAATTAAACTTATTATGGGTTTCATTTTATTAATGGTAAATTTTTATTAAATTTAAATATTTTAATAAAATTTTTTTGGTCTTAACTTAAAAGTTAAGATTATATTTTATAAATAATTTATAATTAATGTAATTTTATAGATAAACAAAAAACTTTTTTACTAGATTGAATAATTAATTCATTCTTGTTAAGTAAAATAATATATAATAAACGATTATTATCTATTTTATATTTAGCTAATAATTTTCCATTTTTAATATTTAAAATATATAAATATCCATAAGAGTCACCTATTATTATAGTATGTTTATATAATATAGGAGATGTAATATTGCCTATTGATAACTTTACATTTTTCCATATTATATTACCTGTATAAATATTAATTGCCAATATTGTATTATGTCTATCCATTAAATAAAGACAATTTTTATATATAAATAAATCATGTAATGATCCTATATTTTTTAGCCATATAATATTTCCATTTTCAATATTTAATGATACTAAATATCCATTATAAGCTATAGCATATACAATATTGTTTAATACAACAGGAGTTGATTGTATATCATATATTTTAAATGTTAAATCATTTTTTAATGGCTTAGAAATACGTTTTGACCATATTATATCTCCTGTATACGAAATTAAATGTAATAATCCACTATTATCGCCTACAAGAATTTTTCTAAAATATATAACAGGAGAAGATTGTTTTCTAATAGAGAACATAGAAACATTTAAATTAACTGTCCATTTTAATTTTCCACATTTACTATCAAAAGCTTGTAATTTACCATGACTAGTATGTATTAATAATAATTTATTATTTATAATAGGCGTTGATAAAATATTTCCATCAGTTGAACTAACCCATAAGGGTTTACCATTTTTTATATTAATAGCATAAATTTTATTATTTTTACTTCCTATATATAGAATGTCATTATAAATATATAATCCACCAGAAAGTTTTGTTTTTTTTTGGGAAAAAAATTGTTTTTTTTTAAAAACATTAATAGAAGAAACTTCATATCCATTTTGGATATTCAAACGTTTTATTACACCATTGTAATAAGGTATAAAAAGAAAATTATTATATATCATTGGATGTAAATATGAATATATAATGTTATTATCGTATTTGATATTGTAACTCCATAATACTGATACTTTATAAGTATTAAAAATATCTAATGATTTATTATTTTTATTTATTATATTGAAAGATACACATCCAGATATTAAAAATACTAAAAATATTACTAATAAAAATCTAACTATAAACAAAATAAAATATACCTTTCATTAAACATGAAAAAATACAAATAAATATAATCTATTTAATTATTTAATTTATTATCAAATTTTTCAATTAAATTATTAATTAAATTTTTTTGTTTAATATTTTCTTCATTTTTAGTAGATAAATCTTTCACTGTAATTAAATCATTTAATATATGTTCTTTAGTTAAAATTAATACAACACGTGAATTATATTTATTCGCTAATTTAATTTGTTTCTTTATACAATTTGAATAATAATTAAGAATTAATCTAATATTTTTTAATTTTTTTCTAATATTTTGTGATAAAAATAATGCATATGATTGAGTAGATTTAGTACATATTATATATATATCAATATATGTTGAATCTAAATAATTATTATTTATTTGTTTAATTAATAACATTAAACGATCTAATCCTATAGCTAAACCAACTGCTGGAGTTGAGATACCACCAAGATATTTTACTAAATTATCATATCTACCACCGCCACAAACAGTTTTTTGTGATCCTAAATTATTAGTTTTCCATTCAAATATAGTACTATTATAATAATCTAATCCACGCACTAATTTAGAATTAATTACATAAGAAACCTTAAGTTTATTTAAATATTTACATATAGTATTAAAATAAATGTTTGATTCATCGTCTAAGTAATTTATAATAGATGGAGCATCATTAAGTAATGATTTGGTTTTTTCATTTTTAGAATCTAATATTCTAATTGGGTTTGTGTATATATGTTGTTGTGTATTTTCATCCAAATAGTTTTTATTTTTACAAAAAAACTTTATTAAATCTTTTTTATAATTCATTCTAGATTCTAGATTACCAAGAGAATTAATTTCTAAAAATAAATTATCTGTAATTCTTAATTTTTTCCACCATTCAATTGTTAACATAATTAAATCTACATCAACAATAGGATTTTTTGTTCCAAATATTTCCACTCCTAACTGATTAAATTGCCTATATCTACCTTTCTGTGGGCGTTCATAACGAAACATGGGACCAATATACCATAAACGTTGTTCTTTATTGTATAATAACCCATTTTTAATACATGCACGTATACAACCTGATGTACCTTCAGGTCTTAAAGTTATCTTTTTATTACTTCTATCATAAAATGTATACATTTCTTTACATACTACATCATTTGAGATTCCAATAGATCTTGTAAATAATTCAGTATATTCAATAACTGGAATACGTATTTCTTCAATACAATAATTATAAAGTACATCTGTTAAGATTTTTTCAGTTTTTTGCCATAAGAGTACATCTTTTGGTAAATAATCATTAGTACCTCTAATTGATTGAATACTTTTCCTCATAAATGTTTCTCTTCCTATATTGCTATTCTATAAATTTTATATGTATTTTATTATTTAATTCAGCAACTTTTGATCGTATATGATATTCTAATTGATCAACTATTGAATTATTATCAAATAGTTTTTGACGAATTCCATTTTCATAAAAACTACTTTTATTATGACCACCGATAATACCAATATTAGACATTATTGCTTCCCCATGCCCATTTACTACACACCCAATTATAGAAATATTCATTGGTACAGAAACATCATATAATCTTTTTTCTAAAGTTTTAACTACATTTATTACATCAAATTCTTGTCTAGAACACGTAGGACATGCAATAAAATTTATTCCATGATAACGTATATTTAATGTTCTTAAAATATCAAAACCAACTTTTACTTCTTCTGTTGGATTTGCAGCTAATGAAATTCGAATGGTATCTCCTATTCCACAACTTAACAACATACTAATACCTATGGAAGATTTAACTGTACCATTGCGTATTCCACCTGCTTCAGTAATCCCTAAATGTAATGGTTGTTCTATTTGTTTAGAAATAATTTTATATGCATTGACTGTATCTAAAACATTTGATGATTTTATACTTACTTTAAATTGATCAAAATTAAATTTTTCAAATATATTTACATGACGCATAGTTGATTCAATTAAAGCTTTAACAGTAGGTTTTTTATATTTTAATAAAATATCTTTTTCTAAAGATCCAGAATTTACACCAATTCTTATTGGAATATTTTTATCTTTTACACAGCTAATTAATGTCTTAATTCTATATATATTGCCTATATTACCAGGATTAATTCTTATACAATCTGCGCCATATTCAGCAACTTTTAATGCAATTCTATAATCAAAATGAATATCTGCTACTAAAGGTATATTTTTTGTTTTTTTTTTATTTCCTTAAAAGATTCTGCTGCATCCATAGTAGGAACCGATACTCTAATAATATCTACACCTACTTTTATTAATTCTTTAATTTGTTTTAAAGTACTTTTAACATCAATAGTACATGTATTGGTCATTGATTGTACTGTAATAGGGGAGTTTCCTCCTATCGGAACATTACCAACATAAATAAGTTTAGATTTTCTTCTATTATAATCCATAATATTTTCCTATAAATTATTATTTATAAATACAATAATATCATATTAACATTTTTTTATTTTTTAAAAAATGAACAACTTATATTGTTGAATAAGTTATATATATTAATATATTTAATTAAATTAAATTATTCTTATTAATTTTTTATTTCTTATTCTATTTATTAAATTTCCAGATAATTGTCCACAAGCAGCATTAATATCATTTCCTCTTATTTTTCTTATTGTTGTTATAAATCCATTTGTAATTAATATATTATAAAAATTCATAATTCTATTATGAGAACTGCATTGATATAAAGAATTTGGAAATGAATTCCATGGTATAAGATTAATTTTACATGGAATGTTTTTTAAACATATTATTAATTGATATGCATGTTTATTTTGGTCATTTACATTTTTTAACATAACATATTCTATAGTTATTTTACCTTTATTAGCTTTAGATTTATTTACATATTTTTTAGATACTTTGAGTAAATTATATATATTATATTTTTTATTTATTGGCATAATTTCATTTCTAATTTTATCATTAGGAGCATGAAGAGATATAGCTAATACTACATCTAACATTGATTTAAGTTTTTCTATAGCTGGAATTACACCAGATGTCGATATTGTAATAGATCTTTTAGATAACCCAAAACCATAGCTATCTAACATAATTTCTATAGCTGGAATTACATTATTTAAATTTAGTAAAGGTTCTCCCATGCCCATCATTACTATATTAGTAATACATTTTTTATTTTTGTTTTTTTTTAAATAACTTATAATTTTAGAAATTTGTAAAACTTGTCCTATAATTTCAGATGTAGTTAGATTTCTATTAAATCCACTTTTAGCAGTTGCACAAAATGTACATTTTAAAGAACATCCAATTTGAGATGAAACACATAAAGTAGACCGATTTTTTTCAGGAATATATACACTTTCAATATATTGATTTTCTATTTTAAATATAAATTTAATTGTTCCATCTAAAGAATGTTTTTTTTGTATTATATCTGGTGCATAAATATTTGTATTTTGTATCAAATATTGACGCAAAGATTTTTTAATATTAGTCATTTTATTAAAATCAACACAATTGTAATGATAAATCCATTTCATTATTTGATTTGCTAAAAATGGTTTTTCACCTAAAGAAATAAAAAAATCTTTCATCTTTTTTTGATTCATATTAAGTAAATTAATTTTTTTATTAGTTAAAATCATAATTTTTATAATTCATATTAATTGATAAATAAATATACAGTTTAAATATAATAAATAAATATTCAATTATTTAAATAATTACGTTTATAAATTTTATCTGATCCAAAAAAATAGTTAATTTCTCTAAAAGCAGATTCTGGCGAAGAAGATCCATGAACAGAATTTTCAATAATATTTTTAGCATAATCAAAACGTATAGTTCCAGGAAGTGCGTATTTTGGATTTGTAGCACCAATTATTTTTCTATTAATATTTATAGCATTTTGACCTTCTAAAATTTGCACTAATATAGGTCCAGATATAATAAATTTTATTAAATTTTTAAAAAATAGTTTATTTTTATGTTCTGCATAAAATTCTTTAGCTTCAATTTTTTTTAAATGTAACATTTTGATATTAACAATATTAAGACCAGCAGATTCAAAACGACTAATTATATTCCCTATTATATTATTAGCAACTGCATTTGGTTTTATGATCGATAATGTTCTCTCAATTTTCATAAAATTCCTTTATAAAATTTATTTAATAAAATAAATATATTTAATTATTTCTAAAAAATAAAATTGTATCTTGAATCTTGCGTATCGCATACGTTATTTCTTCTATTGTCGTAAATCTACCTAAAGAAAAACGTATAGAATTACTAATTTGATTATCATCTAATCCTATAGCTTGTAAAACATGAGATTTGTTATTATTTGATATACATGCAGAACCAAATGATACAGCTAAATCTTTAATAGCTAATATTAAAGCTGCATTATCAATTTCGCTAAAAAAAAGATTAAGTATTGTTGGAACGCTACAATTTAAATTACCATTAATATATATTCCACCAATATTACTTAAACCTAAAAATAAAATTTTACGTAATTTTCTTAAACGTAATGCTTCAGAATGTAACTCTTCTTTAGCTATACGATATGATTCACCCATACCAACAATTTGATGAACAGGTAGTGTACCAGATCTTAATCCAAATTCTTGTCCCCCCCCATGAATCTGAGTTTCTATTTTTATGTAATTTTTATTTCTTACAAATAAACCACCTATACCTTTTGGACCATATAATTTATGTGCGCTAAATGACATTAAATCTATTTTTAATTTTTTTAAATCAATTAATAATTTTCCTGCACTTTGTGTGGCATCTACATGAAATACTATATTGTTATTTTTACATAATTCACCAAATTCTTTTATATTTTGTATAATACCTATTTCATTATTTACATGCATTAATGATGTCAAAATAGTATCAGGACGAAAAGCACTTTCTAATTGTTCTGGATATATAATACCATTTTTTTTAGGTGACAATATAGTTAAATTAAATCCTTCTTGATGTAATATTTTACAAGTATCTAATACTGATTTATGTTCAGTTTCACCTGTAATTATATGATTACCTTTATTTCGTAAAGCATGAGCGATACCTTTAATAGCTAAATTATTAGATTCAGTTGCACCTGAAGTAAAAATTATTTCATTAAGATCTGCATTAAACAAATTAGCAACATAATTTCTAGCATTATCTACAGCTTCTTCTGCATCCCATCCATATTTATGTGATTTCACAGAAGGATTTCCAAACATTCCATCAATAGTAAGATATTGAATCATTTTTTCATATACTCTTTTATCAACTGGCGTAGTTGCAGAGTAATCAAAATAAATAGGTAATTTCATAAAAAATTTCTTATATTGTAATTTTATTTTAGTTTTTATTTTATATAGAATTTTTTGTATATTTAATATATAAAAATTATTACATTTATAATTTGTATATAAAAAAATTTAATATTATGTTAACATAAATAAATTATATTGATAAATTAAAAATTTTTTTTAAAATGTATTAATACTTTACATATAAACTTTTAATAAAAGTTCTTTTTATTAAATAATTCAACAATAAACAGTAAATTATATGAATAGTCCTTTATTAAACATAGCTGTACACATTATTAGAACTGCTGGTAATGCTATAGTAAAATATTATAATCTATATGAATATAATAAAACAAGTGAATTTATACAAAAAATGTATAATAAAATGGAATGTATTTTTATTGATGAAATAAATAGATTCTATCCGAATGATTATATATATTTTAAAAATAAAAATAACATATTTAATACTACGCGATCAAATATATGGATAATTGAAATATTAGATGGAATGATTAATTTTATAAAACATTATCCATATTTTGCAATTTCTATAGCTGTGATTATAAAAAATAAAATAGAAATTGCTGTTATATATGATCCTATACATGATGAATTATTTACTGCAGTAAGAGGAGAAAATGCTAAACTTAATGAATATCGATTAAGATGTAGTAAAGATAAAAATTTAGAAAATGCAATTATTTCAATTAGTAATTCATTTAAAAATATATATAAAAACAAAGAAGATTATAAATATGAAAAAATATTAAATAAATTAATTGTGGAATGTAATAGTTTTCGTTATACAGGATCGTCAGCATTAGATTTAGCGTATATAGCTGCTGGACGTATAGATTGCGGTCTTAAAAAAATTAACATTAAGTCTAATTTTTATAGTGGTGAACTCTTAATTAAAGAATCTGGTGGATTATACATTTATTTAAATGAAAATATTAATAACACAAAAGATAATATAATTATAATAGGTAATCCAAATATCGTTAATATTATTTTAAATAAAATAAATTTTATTAATAAAAATAAATAATTTTATTTAAAATTTATCTTTTAAATAACGTAAATATTTAAATATTTTAAATTCGATATTCGAAGTGTTTTTATTTATATTTAATTTTTCTTGTAAAGAAATATCATTTATTCTTAAGAATATATTTACTTTATATTCTACATGTAAGAATATTGGAAAAATTAATTTATTATTTGATAATAAAAAATTAACATGTTTTTTGTAATTGATGATTTCCTTATCATTAGGCAAAATAGTTAAAGCAAAATTTAAATTTTGTAAAGTATATTCGTGGGCGATACAAATTATAGTATTTAAAGGAAGATTATAAATTTTTTTTATTGAATTAAACATTTGTACAGATGTACCTTCTATTATACGACCACATCCTGCAGAAAATAGAACATCACCACAAAATAACCACGGCTTACTATAAAATCCTATATGATTTTTAGTATGTCCTGGTAAATTTAAAACTTTAAAATTTATATTCAATACATTTATATAACATCCTTCGTGTACTATATGAAGATTTACATTATGTATATTTAAAATTTCTTTAGGACCATAAATAAATATTTGATTTTTATAAAATTTTACTATATTTTGTACTCCATTAATATGATCGCAATGATGATGTGTTAAAAAAATTGCGATAGGAATTAATTTAAAATTAATTAAATTTTTTATAACAACTTCAGAATTTCCTGGATCAACAATTAAGCATTCTCTGTTTTCATTATATAAGATCCAAATATAATTATCTTTTAATGAAGGTATTTGGATAATTTTCATAATAATTAATAATTTTTCAATATTAGTAATATTAAATATCATTAAACATAGGGTTTAAAGCTGCAATATAAGCTAATTTATGACATCTTTCATTATATATATTACCTGAATGTCCTTTTACCCAATTCCATATTATAATATGTTTATTGATTAATAAATCAAGATTTATCCATAAATCAAAATTTTTTATTCTTTTTTTGTTTTGATTTTTCCATCCTAATTTTTTCCAATTTATAATCCATTTTGTTACTCCACTATATACATATTTACTATCTGTTATTAAAGTAATTTCATATTTATACTTTAAATAAGATATTGCGGATATAATAGCCATTAATTCCATACGATTGTTAGTTGTAAGTTTATATCCAGCTGAAAGTAATTGTTCATATTTACCATATTTTAATATAGCCCCATAACCTCCGGGTCCTGGATTATTTATGCATGATCCATCGGTAAAAATTTTAATTTTATTAGTCATATATAACTTATTAAGTTTATGTTATTATTATTTTTAAATTAAATTTATATATTAAAAGTTAATATTAATCAAATTATTATGAAAAAACAAATTGTTTTAGATACAGAAACTACTGGTTTTAATAAATTTGGTCTCATTTATGAAGGACATAATATAATAGAAATAGGCGCTGTTGTAATTAAAAAAAGAATAATTACTGATGAAAAGTTTCATGTTTATTTAAAACCAAATAGATTAATAGATCCAGAAGCATTTAAAATACATGGAATTAGTAATGAATTTTTATTAAATAAACCTAAATTTTGTGATATATTTGATAAATTTATAAATTTTATAAAAGATAGTGAATTAATTATTCATAATGCTGCATTTGATATCAGTTTCATAGATTATGAAATAAAAAAACTTAAAATCAAGACAAATAAAATATCTTCTTTATGTAAAATAATAGATAGTTTAAAATTGGCAAGAAAAATTTTTCCAGGTAAAAGAAATAATCTTAATGCATTATGCAAACGTTATATGATTAATATTAACGATCGTAAATTACATGGAGCTTTGATGGATGCAACTTTATTAGCTAATGTATATTTACATATGACAGGTGGGCAAACTTCACTTAAATTTTTATCACAAACAAATGATAAAACAAATAATTTATATAAAAATATAGAAATTAATAAAAAACAAAAAATTAAAAAATCATTATTAAAAATAATTAAAGCTAATGAAGAGGAAATATATTTACACAAAAAATGGTTAAAATTAGTAAACTTTGAAGATAAACAAATATTTTAAAAAATATAATTTTATACAGAAATATATAACACAAAATGTTGACTTAAATTATATATTTAATATATAATTTAATATTCGCATGAAAATAGGGTGCGGTAGTTCAGTCGGTTAGAATATCGGCCTGTCACGCCGGAGGTCACGGGTTCGAATCCCGTCCGCACCGAATTTATATATGTTTAATTTTACTTATGTTAATAAGAGTAATTTAATATTTTATAAAAAATTTATCTTATTAAAGATAAAACAGTATTTCCTATGTTATTCATATTTTCAACAATATTAATATTAAATTGTTTTAATTTTAAGATTTTTTTGTAAGCAGTTTCACTTTCTTTTGAAATAAATGCGCCAGCATGACCCATTCTTTTATTTTTAGGCGCAGTTATACCCGCAATATAACTTACAACAGGTTTAGTAACATGTTTATTAATGTATAAAGCAGCATTTTCTTCTGCATTACCCCCTATTTCTCCAATCATAACTATTACTTTGGTCTTATTATCTTTTTCAAAAAGTTTTATAATATCAATAAAATTTGATCCTTGAATAGGATCGCCACCAATTCCAATGCATGTTGATTGACCTAAACCAACATTTGTAATTTGTTGTACTGCTTCATATGTTAAAGTGCCGGATCGTGATACAACTCCAATAGATCCTTTTTTATGAATATAATTTGGCATTATACCAATTTTACATTCTTCAGGAGTAATAATTCCAGGACAATTTGGTCCTATCATGACAGTATTAGTATGTTTAAGTTTATGTTTGATTACTAACATATCCATAATAGGTATTCCTTCTGTAATACATACAATCAATTTAATATTGGCATCAATAGCTTCTAAAATAGCATCTTTGCAAAAGATAGCAGGGACGTATATTGCTGATGCTGTAGCATTAGTAAATTTAACAGCTTCTTTCACAGTATTGAAAACAGGTAAATTTAAATGTTTTTGCCCTCCTTTACCAGGAGTTACTCCTCCAACAAGATTTGTGCCATAATTTAATGATTCTTTAGAATGGAAAGTACCTTGAAAACCAGTAAATCCTTGACAAATAACTTTAGTATTTTTATTGATTAAAATTGACATTTTAATTTTCTCTTTTTTTACTAATATTAATAGTATATTTAACAGCATCAGTTAAATTAGAGTATGAAATTATATTTAATTTACTATTAGATAAAATTTTATTACCAAGATCTGACATGTTACCATTTAATCGTACTATTACAGGAATATTAATATTTAATTTTGAAATAGCTATAACAATACCATTAGCCATTAAATCACATCTTACAATGCCACCAAAAATATTAATTAAAATTGACTTTACTTTTTTATCATATAAAATTATTTTTAAAGCTTTCAGAATACAATTCTGAGAAGCATTACCTCCTATATCTAAAAAATTAGCAGGTTCACCGCCATATAATTTAATTATATCCATAGTAGCCATAGCTAACCCAGCACCATTAACTATACAACCGATATAACCATTTAAAGAAACATAATTAAGTCCATAATTAATAGCATAAGATTCATAATTATCTACTTGACTATTATCTCTCATTTTAGATAATTCAGGTTGACGAAATAAAGAATTATCATCAACACTAATTTTAGCATCTAAACATATAAGATTCATAGATTTAGTGATAGCTAATGGATTTATTTCTATTAAAGATAAATCATAATCAAATAATAATTTAGATATACCAATAAAAATTTTATTAAATTGAGATATTTGATGGCCATATAATCCTAATTTATAAGCTATAATACGTCCTTGATATTCTTGAGCTCCAATTAACGGATCTATTTCAATAATATTAATGTATTTATCACTATCACTAGATAGTGACTCAACATGTATGCCACCTTTAGATGAAGATATACATATAATACGACTATTATTTCTATCTATTACTATACTTAAATATAATTCTTTATTTACACTTATAGATTCTTCTATTAAAAAATATTTAACAGTTTGTCCATTAGGTTTATTTTGATTTGTTATTAATTTATTTAGTTTCCAATATTCAATATACTTAAAAACATCGTTTTTTGATTTAATTAATTTTATACCTCCAGATTTACCTCTTCCACCTGAATGAATTTGACATTTAACTACTAAAGGATAATTAAATTTAGATAAAATAAAATCTATATTTTTAATATTACTACAAATATATCCTTTAGGTATTGGTACACTATACTTGTTAAGTAGATATTTAGATTGATATTCATGTAAATTCATAAAATAATTCCAATTTTATATAAAAAAATTTGTTTATATATAAAATTCAATTAAATATTTAAAATTAACTGAATTTTATATATTTAATAATATTCTATCAGGATTTTCTATTGAATTTTTAATTTTAATTAAAAATCCAACTGCTTCTTTTCCATCAATTAATCTATGATCATAAGATAAAGCAATATACATCATTGGTAATATAATAACATTTCCATTTAAAGCAATAGGTCTATCTTTAATAAGATGCATTCCAAGAATTGCACTTTGTGGTGGATTAATAATTGGAGTAGATATCAATGATCCAAATACTCCTCCATTAGTTATAGTAAAATTTCCACCTGTTAATTCTTCAATACTCAATTTTCCTAACTGTCCTTTAATAGATAATTCTTTTATTTTTTTTTCTATATCTGCCATTGACATTAAATCTACATTTTGTAAAACTGGTGCAACTAAACCTCTATTAGTAGATATCGCAATATTAATATCAAAATAATCATGATAGATAATGTCATTGTTATCTATAAATGCATTAATTTCTGGGAATTGTTTTAATCCCTCTACAACTGATTTCACAAAAAAAGACATAAAACCTAAACGAATTCCATGTTTATTTTCAAAATCACTTTTATATTTATTTCTTAAATCTATTATTCCTTTCATATTAACTTCATTAAATGTAGTTAACATAGCAGTATTATTTTTAGATTCTAATAAACGATCAGATATTCGTTTACGTATCCTACTCATAGGAACACGTTTTTCTTTTTTAACATTATTAATCGAATTAACTGTTAATAAAGTATCAGAATTTACATTTATATTATTAACTTGATTAACATAATTACTTGATACAGTATTTACATTGATATGTTTGTCAATATTTTTCTTATCTAAATTATTTATATAAATAAATCTACGTATAGATGGACCTAAGTTATAACTAAATTTATTTTTTATTTCTTTATGTTTATCTAGTGCTAAATTATTATCTATATTTAAAATATTTTTATTTTTTACAACTTCTTCTTTACTATCAGTAATAGTATTTGGTAAATCAAGATCTGTTTTTACATTATTATTCGTTAATAATAAACGTCCAATTATTTGACCTGAAGTTACAATTGACCCAGTATTTTGTATTATTTTATCTAAAATTCCTGATTCAACAGCTGGAATTTCCAATATAACTTTATCAGTTTCTACGTCAACTATAATTTCATTACATTTTATATATTCACCCTGTTTTTTATGCCAAGTAGATACTGTAGCATCTGTCACTGATTCAGGTAAATCAGGAACTAGTATATCTATACTATCTGTCATGTTTAGATCCTTTAACATTTATATCTAATGCACTATTTATTAAATTTAATTGTTGAATGTTATGTACAAATAAATATCCTGTTGCTGGAGATGCAGAATAAGGTCTTCCAGCATAAATTAGATGATATTTATAATCTATAATATCTAAAATATAACTTTTAACAAAAATCCATGCCCCACTATTTTTCGGTTCTTCTTGACACCAAACAATATCTACAATATTTTTATATTTATTTAATTGTGTTTTTAATTCTGCTATAGGAAATGGATATAATTGCTCTATTTTTATAATATCTATATTTTTTGGTTGTTTTAATAATAAATCATAATATACTTTACCGGTACAAATGACAACACGCAATATTTTATTATAATTTATATTATCACTATATATAATTTTTCTAAAAATATTAGACGATATTTCATTAAAAGAAGAAAAAGAATATTTATTCCGTAATAATGATTTTGGAGTTATAATCACTAATGGTGTATATACCGAATCTAACATATGATGTCTTAATATTAGATATAATTGAGATGCAGTAGAAGGAACACAAATTTTAATATTATTTCCTGCACATATTTGAAGATATCGTTCTAAACGAGCAGATGAATGTTCTGGTCCTTGGCCTTCATATCCATGTGGTAACATTAAAACTAAATTAGATTTAGTACTCCATTTTTGTTCTCCTGAACTAATAAATTGATCTATAACTACTTGAGCTCCATTCGCAAAATCTCCAAATTGTGCTTCCCATACTACTAAAGTATGAAATAAGTTTATAGAAGAATAACCATATTCAAATGCTAATGCAGCTTCTTCTGAAAGCACTGAATTCCATATATTAAAATTTCCTTGATTTTTACTTATATTTTTTAAAGGAATATATGTTAATTCATTTTTTTGATCATGAATTACTGCATGTCTGTGAAAAAATGTTCCCCTTTCTGAATCTTCACCAATTATTCTAACATTAAATCCATCATTTAATAATGATGCATAAGCCAAAGATTCTGCGAATCCCCAATCAATTAATTTTTCGCATTTAGACATAGATAATCTATCTTTATAAATTTTTGATACCAAATTATGCATATTAATATTTGATGGAACATAGGATATAGATTTTGCTAATGTAATTAAATTTTCAACTTTTAAATTAGAAAATTTAATTTTAGATAAATTTTTATTTTTAATGTTTGACCTATATTCTGAATTAACATGAAAAAATTTTAATGATGTTTCTTTTACTACACATTTATCTTTTATTAAAGATTCTCGATATTCATTAATTGATTTATTTAAATACAAATTATTAATGATATTTTTATTCAGTAAATAATTAGCATAAATTTTTAAAGATGTCGGGTGTTTTTTTATATTTTTATATAAAATTGGTTGCGTAGTAAAAGGATCATCAGATTCATTATGCCCTTGTCTACGGTAACATACCAAATCAATAATTATATCTTTTTTAAATAAATTACGAAAATCTATTGCCATTCTTATGCTAAAAATAGTTGATTCAATATCATCTACATTAACATGAATAATAGGTGCTTGTATCATTTTAGCAATATCAGTGCAATATTTAGAAGATCTTATTTCAGATATTTTAGATGTAGTAAATCCTATTTGATTATTAATAACAATTCTAATTGTGCCTCCTATATTATAGGCAGGAATATTAGACATATTTAATGTTTCTTGTACTACACCTTGACCTATAATTGCAGCATCACCATGTAATGTAATTGGCAAAATATCAGTATTGTTATAATTAAATTTATCTCTAATAGCTCTAGAAATACCCATAATTACAGGACTAACAATTTCTAAATGAGATGGATTATTTGCTAAAATTATTTTTAATATATTTTTTCCTATTTTTAAAAAATTTACAAAACCTTGATGATATTTGACATCACCATATTCTGTTTTTGATATACTTTTTTTACCTATAAATTCATCAAATAAATCTTGAGGATTTTTTCCTAAAATATTAACTAATACATTTAATCTACCACGATGTGCCATACCAATAGTTATTTCTTTTGTTAAATACTTATTAGAAGAATATCTAATTATTTCTTTAAATATTGGTATTAATACATCACAACCTTCTAATGAAAAACGTTTATATCCTGGGAATCTAGATCCTAAATATTTTTCAAAAATTTCAGATGATACTAGTTCTTTGAGTAAATTTTTTTTTTCTTTTTTAGAAAAACTTAAATTATATAACTGTGGTTCTATATATTGTTGTATCCAATTTTTTTCTAAGTTATTATCTAAATACATATATTCTATACCAATAGATCCACAGTAAATTTTATTTAATATTTTATATAATTTAGATAATTTAATACAATTATTACTTTTATTAAATATATTTATATTAAATGTTTTATTACTATCATTTTCAGTAAAACCAAAGTTAGATAATTGTAAATAATTACATTGTTTTTTTTTAAATATATCTATAGGATTTATTTTAGCAAAGTTGTAACCAAAACAACGAAAATAATTAATTAGTTTTTTGATCTTGACTATTTTGCAAATATTGCATTTATCATCTTTGGTATATGAAATAATATTTTCAATATTATTTCCAATATTTAAATAATTTAAATTTGTTTTTGAATTACTATTAAATAATTCATGTAATTTGAGATTTAAATTTTTTTTATTTATTAAAGAATCTGAATATAAATTTTCTATATAAGATAAATTTATTAAATTAAATTTACTTAAATTTTTTAAATCATTTAATTTTAATTCCATATTTTAAAGCCTTTAATTAAAATATTAATAAAATATAAAATAATAAATTTTACAAAATTTTTTTATAAATTTAACTAATTATAATTGTTAATTTTATTCTATATACAATTATCTACTAACATAGTTTTAATATTATTTATAGCTTTAGACGGATTTAATCCTTTTGGACAAACACTAACACAATTCATTATACTATGACAACGAAATACACTAAAAGAATCATTTAATTCTTTTAATCTAGTTTGAGTATTAGTATCTCTATTATCAATTATGAAGCGATAAGACGTTAACAATCCAGCAGGGCCAATAAATTTATCTGGATTCCACCAAAATGAAGGGCAAGCCGTAGAACAACATGCACATAGTATACATTCATATAAACCATCTAATTTAGATCTATCTTTTGGTAATTGAATATATTCTTTTGATGAATCATCACTATTTTTATTTATTAAAAATGGATTAATTTTTTTATATTGATCATGAAAATATTTCATATCAACTACTAAATCTCTAATTATAAATAATCCTGGTAAAGGTCTTACAATAATAATGTTTGTTTTATTTATTAATTGAGATACAGGTGTAATACATGCTAAACAATTTTTACCATTTACATTCATTCCATCTGAACCACATACTCCTTCTCTACATGAACGCCTAAACGATAAACTGGGATCTTGTTCTTTAATTTTAATTAATGCATCTAATAACATCATATCTTTGTCTGAATTAATTTTTAATTTAAAATTTTGCATATATGGTTTACTATCAACATCTGAATTATATCGATAAATACAAAATTTTATTTCTTTAATATCTTTCATATATTAATACTCTTAATAAACACGTATTTTAGGTTGAAAAGGTTTACAAAACTTCGGTTTTATATTTATTTTTCTTTTTAACATATTATTTTGTTTAGGCATATACAATGTATGACATAACCAATTATTATCATCACGATTTGGGAAGTCAAATCTACTATGAGCACCTCTACTTTCTTTTCTAAAAATTGAAGATAAAGCAGTAGCATATGCTGTTTCAGCTAAATTATCAAGTTCTAAACATTCAATTCTTTGTGTATTAAATTCTGACGAAAGGTCATCAAGACGAGCATAGTTTAAACGTTCCTTTATTTCTTTAAGTTTATTTAAACCTATTTTCATAGAACCACCTTCTCTGAAAACTGAAAAATAAGTTTGCATACAATGTTGTAAATCTTTTCTTATTGCTTCTGGATTTTCGCCAGTGCGATTATTGTTCCATCTCATATAAGAAATAAGAGATTTTTCTATATCTGATGAACTTGCTTTTTTAACATCAACATGTTGCATTAATAAATCAGTTATAAAATTTCCTACAGATTTTCCAAAAACAATTAAATCAAGTAATGAATTACCACCTAAACGATTTGCTCCATGTATTGATGCACAAGAAGTTTCACCAACAGCAAATAAACCATCAATTATTATATCATTACCAATATCATTAACAGTAATAACTTGTCCAGTAATTTTTGTAGGAATACCACCCATCATGTAATGACAAGTAGGTATTACTGGTATAGATTCTTTAATAGGATCAATATGTGCAAAAGTTTTTGATAATTCTAAAATACCAGGTAATCTATTTTGTAAAACTTCTTTACCTAGATGATCCAGTTTTAATTTAACATGCGGACCCAAATAATTATTAAATCCACGTTGTTCATTAATTTCTATCATAATAGATCTAGAAACTACATCTCTGCTCGCTAAATCTTTAGAATTAGGAGCGTATCTTTCCATAAACCTTTCACCGTATTTATTTAATAAATAACCACCTTCACCTCTACAACCTTCTGTAATTAACACACCAGAACCAGCAATACCAGTTGGATGAAATTGCCACATTTCCATATCTTGTACTGGAATATTTGCTCTTATTGCCATACCAATTCCATCTCCTGTATTAATAAAAGCATTTGTTGTAGATTGATAAATACGTCCAGCTCCTCCAGTAGCTAAAATAGTTGCTTTAGATTTAAAATATACTATTTCTCCTGTCTCAATACATATTGATGTACAACCAACTATTTTACCATCTTGGTTTTTAACTAAATTTATCGCATACCATTCAGAAAAAATTTTAGTTTTATATTTTAAATTTTGTTGATACAATGTGTGTAACAAAGCATGACCAGTTCTATCAGCAGATGATGCTGTTCTAGATGCTTGCATTTTACCATAATTTAATGATTGCCCACCAAATGGTCTTTGATATATTTTACCATTGTCTAGCCTAGAAAATGGCAATCCCATATGTTCTAATTCTATTACTGATTGAGGACCATTTTTGCACATATATTCTATAGCATTTTGGTCACCTATATAATCTGAGCCTTTAATGGTATCATACATATGCCATTTCCAATTATCTTTATGCATATTTCCTAATGCAACTGTAATACCTCCTTGTGCTGATACTGTATGAGATCTTGTGGGAAATACTTTAGAAATTAAAGCACATTTAAGATTAGTTTGCGCAATTTGTAATGCAGCGCGCATACCAGATCCTCCGGCGCCTATTACAATAACATCAAATTCTTTTGTAGATAATTTCATTAAATTATATTCCAAATACAATAATTAATCCATAACATATATATATCATTAAACTAATAATTATAAAAAACTGTAATACAAGTCGTAAAGATGTTAATTTTATGTAGTCTGTTAGAATTTGCCAAATTCCAATCCAAGAATGTAATGATATAGATAATATAGTAATAATTGTAAAAATTTTTGTTATAATTTTATTAAAAAAATTACACCATACTTCATATGTAATAATATCTGTAAAAATTAAAAAACTTAAAAAATATATAACATAACAAATAATAACAATTGCAGATGATCTAACTAATAGCCATTCACATACACCACTATATCCTAATGATGATTTATTATTTACCATATATATAATCCTATTAGGATAGATGAAATTAATGTTAAAAATAATACAATTTTAGCTGTAATTAAACCTACTTGAAGTGTTTCTTTTAAACATCTAAAATCTATTAAAATATGACGTATACCACATATTATGTGATATGAAAATACTGTTAATAAAAACCACAATATAATTTTAAAAAATAAATTATGTATTATATACAGGGTTTGATTAAATCCTTTGTGTGAAGATAAAGATAATCTTAATAACCAAAATAAAAAACCCATAGATAAATATGTAAATATTCCAGATATTCTATGCATAATAGATATTATAGCTGTTATAGGATAATGCATAGTATATAAATTTAAATTTATTGGTCTTTTTTTCAATTTATACTCACATTGTTATTTTAATAATATATATTGAAAAATAAATTTTATTTTATCATAAAATAAATATTTTATTTAATAAATATGGTTAATTGAAATATCAAAATTTAACTTGATATTTTAATTAACTAATTTTGGATTTTAAGTTTTATTCCATTTATATTTAATCCAAAACAAGATTGAACTTCGTCTTAATAATCATATAAAATAATCTGGTAATCTCAAATTTAAAATTGAACAATGTATATTATTTCTTGATAAGTAATCATTTATACTACTTCCTGTGTCAGTAATAATAATGTTTTATTAAATAGTAAATAGTACAAAATGATTTTTAAACATTTTAAAATTATATTTTTATATATAAGTTTAATAAACAGCATATCTATTATGGTACAATAAAATTTGTTATCAATAATTTTTCCTATTGATAACATATTAAATGTTTTATTAATGTTATATATATCAATAAATCATTTAGGATATCTTACAACATTAGGACCTCTTTGATGTATTTAACATTAATCTATATTCATTAGAATTACTTAATGCTATAATAATCATATTATGAATACATATTAAATATGATAAATTAAATTATTATTGATATATACTACCATTAAGTTCGACTATTCCGTCTTTATCAATTACAAATAAAATTAATAATTTTTGCAAATCAATATCAAGTATTGCTTGATAATATGTATGTTGTAAAAAATTGAATCAATAGAAATTATTGGATACTAATAATTTATAGATAAGCCAACTTCAAATGTTACAATATATTGTTTTGTATAGACTACATCAAAAAATTGCTTTGGATATTTCTTAGAAAATTTTACCATACTAGATCATTTTTCATTGTGAGAATAATAGTAATTAATTTTTCATCTATTGATGTTATATTACATAACTATTACCCAAATACAATTGCATAAGAATAATTTTCATTCTAATTTTTAAGTATACTTATTTTTAAAGAGCGTATTGATAATACATGTCAATTAATTGGATTATTTTCTGTTATAATCATAATCTTTTTTGGTGGCAATATCTTAATAATTTAAGATTTTTTTATTTTTAATAATTTTTAAAATTTTTATTAAACTTAATAAATTATATACATCTATTTTATCAAAATAACTAAATCCTAATATTTTTTGAAATAGACACATTTCATTCTCATTAAGAATAACTTAAATATTAAATTTAGCATTTCCAAAATTATTAATAGTTTCAAATGTCATTACAGTATTAATAGTTATATTATCTACTATATATATAGTATTACGATTTAATTCTTCATAGTAAGCAGCGACAAACATACCTAATCTAGCTCTAATAGATATAAACGAATGAACAATTGATAAAATATCATATTTACTTTTTTCTCTATATGGAAATGTATGTACGTTATTCTATTATTCTAATAGAATATATATTATCTCATCTACCAATTAAAATTTTATTTGGATAATATTTTATGATTAGTATCATATATTAAATTACTCAATGAGGTTTTATAGGTATAATACAATGCTACTGTTAACTCTATAGTTTCTAGTCTAGAAAAAAAATATTCAATTAATTTGATAACAGTGTTAATTAAAAATTAATGTAATTCGTTACATAATTGTAATAAATGAGTTACTGATATATTTATAATATATGTAGTATTATTTATTTTAAATGAAATCGGGTATAATATTTTGTTATTCAATATGAATATTATCTTTTTATAAATAAATAATATTTATTTTATTATAAAAATAATAAATTGTTAAATTATATTTAATATATGTAATTTATTCAATATAAATATAAATAATAATTAAGTTATATATATTTTATATTATTTTTATTTTTACATAAAATATTTATAAATATTTTAAAAAATTAAAATTTTTCTTAATTACTATGAAAATAATAATAAAATTATTTCCTGAAATTTGTGTAAAAAGTAAATCAGTAAGATTAAAATTTATATCAATTCTTGTTGATAATATAAATTTAATTTTTAAAAAAAATAAAATATCAGTAAAAATATTAAAATTATGGGATTGTATTAAAATAAATATTAACTGTTACCATAAACAATACAAAATTATAAAATTATTAATAAATATTCCAGGCATTCATAGTATTTTAATAGTCAAAGAATCTAATTGGATAGATATAGAAGATATTTATAAAAAAGTAATAAATCATTACTTTAATATATTAATAAATAAAAATTTTTGTGTAAGAGTTAAACGTAGAGGTATACATACATTTTCATCATGTGATATAGAACGATGGATAGGAAAATTTATTTGTAATAATATAATGAATACTACAGTAAAACTAGTCAATCCAGAGGAAATTGTTTCATTAGAAATTATTGATAACAATATACTTTTTATAATTGCTACATTTAAAGGAATAGGTGGATTTCCAATTAGTACCCAAGGACATGTATTATCTTTAATTTCTGGTGGTTTTGATTCTGGTGTATCGAGTTATATGTTAATACGTAGAGGTATTGTAGTTCATTATTGTTTTTTTAATTTAGGAGGTAATATACATGAAACTAATGTTAGAAAGATAGCATATTATCTATGGGAAAAATTTAGTATATCACATACTGTTAGTTTTATATCATTAGATTTTTTACCTGTAATAAATGAAATTTTATCTAAAATTTCAGAAAGTCAAGTAAGTATAATCTTAAAAAGATTAATGATTAAAGTTGCCTCAATAATTGCTAAAAACTTAAATATTAAAGCTTTAGTTACTGGTGACGTATTAGGTCAAGTGTCTAGTCAAACATTAATTAATTTAGATTTAATTAATAATGTTGATAATATATTAATATTAAGACCTTTAATTACATATAATAAAGAAAAAATAATTCAAATATCACGTTCAATTGGAACTGAAATTTTTTCCATAAAAACACCAGAATATTGTGGTTTATTTTCTAATAAATCATCAGCAAAATCCACACAAAAGCGTATAGAATTTGAAGAGAATAAACTTAATGATTCTATATTAACAAATGTTATAAAAAATGCCAAAGTCATTAATATAGAAAAATTAAAAAATATTAATCATCAAGAACCTTATGCATCAATTAAAACAACATCATATTTTAAAAAAAATGATATATTATTAGATATAAGAGATATAAAAAAATATAAATATAATCCGGTAAAATTTGATAATATTAAGATACAATCTTTACCATTTTACAAATTAAATAATAAAATAAAAAATTTAGATAAAAATAAATCATATATTTTATATTGCGATAGTGGCATAACAAGTAAATTATGTGCAAATTATTTATATAGTAATGGGTTTAAAAATATTAAAATTTATAAATTTAATAAAATAAATAATTAACTAATTTTTAGTGTTATATTTATTTTGTAAGGATTCTTGAATCAAATTTTTTATTTGTTTTAATTCTATTCGTTCAAATAAGATAGTAAATTTATTTATTTTATGTGATAAAAGAGGAATATGAATTTTATTTAAATTTAAATTAAAAATTAAAAATTTCTCAGATCTTTTTGCCAAAATTGGCATAACTGGTTTTAAATTTGTCATTAATATCCTAAATAATTGAATACCCATAGAACATACATTATGTGTTTTAATATTATTTTTTATTTTAATTAAATTCCATGGAGCTTCAATATCTATATATTTATTAGCAATATTTGCTAATAATATTATTTCTTTAATACCATTTTTAATTTGTAAATCATTAAATAAATTTCCAATTACATATGAACGCTTTATAAATAAATCATATAATTTTTTATCATCTATACTATTAGATAACATAGAATTAAAATATTTATTAATAAAACTAGAACTTCTAGAAGCCAAATTTACTATTTTATTTATAATATCAGAATTAAATTTCTTAGCTAAATCTATTAAATTTAAATCTATATCATCTATATTAGATGATAATTTAGTTGCATAATAATATCTTAAACAATCTGAATTAATATGATGAAGATAATGTCTAGCTGTAATAAAATTATTTATAGATTTAGACATTTTATTACCATTTATAGTTACATGTCCATGTACAAATATTTTTGTTGGCTTTTTAAAACCAATTCCATCTAAGATAGCTGGCCAAAATAAACTATGAAAATATATAATATCTTTCCCAATAAAATGGTATAATTTTGTATTTGAATTGATATCCCAAAATTTTTTAAACTTTATATCTTTACGAATTTTACAAAAACTTTTAAATGAACTTATATATCCTATAGGAGCATCTAGCCAAACATAAAAATATTTATCTAATTTACCAGGTATTTTAAACCCAAAATAAGGTTTATCTCTAGATATATCCCATTCTTTTAATCCATTTTTAAACCATTCTTGTACTTTATTATAAACATGTTTTTGTAAAACACCAGATTTTATCCAAATTTGTAACATTTTATGAAATTTTGGTAAGTCAAAGAAAAGGTGTTCAGATTTACGAATTATAGGTGTTGTATTAGATAATATAGATATTGGATTGATTAATTCAATAGAATTATAAGTTGAGTGACATAATTCACAATTATCTCCATATTGATTTTTAGCAAAACATATTGGACAAGTACCTTTAACAAAGCGATCTGGTAAAAAAATTTTATTATTTATGTCATAAAGTTGTGAAATAATATTAGATTTAATAAATCCATATGCATCTAATTTTTTATATATATATGTAACTAATTTGTAGTTTTCTTTGCTATGAGTAGTATGATAATGATCATAACTTATATTAAAATCATATAAATCTTTTTTATGTTCTAAATATATTTTATTTATTAATAGTTCAGGTGTTAAATTTAATTCTTTAGCTTTTAACATAATTGGAGTACCATGAGTATCATCAGCACAAATAAAATAAACTTTGTTATTTAGCATTCTTTGATATCTTACCCAAATATCTGCCTGTATATGTTCTAACATATGCCCAAGATGTATAGAACCATTAGCGTATGGTAAAGCACATGTTACTAGCATTAAAGTATCTGTTTTTTTCATTTTTAAAAAATTTTTAATTAAATCAATATTTTAAATTTCAATTTAATGAAAAATAAAAAATTGTTAATTTTATATTAATTAAATAAATATATTTTAATATTAAAATATGCGCCAAAATACATAAAAAATGCATTATTGACGCATTTATTTTATTAAAAACATTATATTATATAAATAATAATATAATATACGCTATAACAAATTGCTAAATAGCAACAACATTTACAGCAGAAGGACCTTTTTGACCATCTTGAATTTCAAATTCAACATTTTGTCCTTCAGATAAAGTTTTAAATCCGTTTCCTTGAATAGCAGAAAAATGTACAAATACATCTTTGCTTCCATCAGAAGGTGTAATAAAACCAAAACCTTTAGATTCATTAAACCACTTTACTTGACCTTTTATCTTATCCATTTTGTATATTTCCTATGTAGTGTAATACCATATTTTGACAATACAGAGAAAAACTTTAGTCGTTACTGCTTGGCACTAAGATAAAAAGATTAGCAGAGAAGTGATATAAAACTGTTTACTACTATACAAACCTTATTTACTGAAATGCCACTCATATACAGAACTATACCTCGTTTTATCCAAAATATGTTATAACATATAATCCTTTTTATTAAATGAGCCATTCCTTAATTAAAGTTTGAATGTAGCACACAATTTAAAATATATGTCATATCAAATTTATACAACTTAATTAATAATATATAAAAATCTTATATATCATTAATATATTATATAATTATACTATAGTATAAAATAAATGCAATTTATTTATAATTAAATATTTATATTAGAAAAAATTACATTATGTCAAATAAAGTTAATATTTTAAAAAAATCAATATATAAACAAATTACTAATGTTATAGTGAAATATAAAAGTTTACTATTAGCATTTAGTGGTGGATTAGATTCTACCGTATTATTATATATTCTTTGTAAAATAAAGAATAAATTTTTTATTAAAGATAAAAATAAAGTTAATAATGCAAATGAAATATCTTTAAGAGTAATACATATTAATCATAATTTTAATAAAAACTCAAATAAGTGGGTTAAACATTGCAAATTAATATGTAATTCAATTAATGTAAAGTTTAAATGTTTATCAATTTTTTTAGATAAAAAATATCTTAAAAAGTATGGTATTGAATCTTCTTTAAGATATCATCGCTATAATGCATTAAAAAAAGAGTTAAATAACAAAGAAGTCTTATTAACTGCACATAATTTAGATGATCAAACAGAAAGTTTTTTATTAGCTCTTAAGCGAGGAAGTGGTCCCAAAGGTTTGTCTGCTATGTTAATAGATTCACCATTCGGTAAAACAAGATTATTACGTCCTTTATTAAAATTTAGTAAAATAGATTTATTAAAATATGCTAATGAAAAAAATTTATTTTGGATTGATGATGATAGTAATAACAATATTAAATTTGATAGAAATTTTTTGAGATTAAATATCTTACCATGTATAAAAAAACGTTGGCCTCAATTTTCTAAAGTTGTATTTCGTAGTGCTCAATTATGTTATGAGCAAGAAGTATTATTAAATGATTTATTAAGAAATCAATTATCTTATTTAATTTTAAAAAATTGTACATTAAATATTTTACCTTTAATTAAAATGAGCAATATTTATATATATAGTATTTTGCGTAGATGGTTATCTTTTAATAATATTAAAATGCCATCCAAAAAACAAATTGTTATATTATGGGAAGAAGTTGCTCTGAGTAAAATTGATTCTGTAGCTCAATTAAAAATTCACAACTGTATTATTAAAAGATTTAATAATTGTCTTTATATATTGCATACTTTGAGTAAAATAACAATATCTTGGTTTAATTCGTATAATATTAATTATAAACATCAATATACATGTTCGTACATAATACAAACTAAAAATTTAATTAAAAACAATAAATATAAAAATTATTTATTAAATCAATATTTATACCATTCAACAGGAACATTAAATAAATATGTTATTGTAAGAGCACCTTATAATACAGAAAATATACATATAAAATTTGGTAATATAAATGGACTAATACATATAGTCGGTAGAATACATGGAAGATCTATTAAAAAAATTTATCAAGAACTTAATATTCCACCTTGGGAAAGAAAAAATATACCATTATTATTTTATAATAATAATTTAATTGCAGCAATAGGTGTATTTACTACTTTATTTGGTAAAAAAAAAGATTGTGATTTATCATGGATAATAAATAGTACAAAATCTTAATAATTATCTTTAAATAAAATATAAATATTATTATTCATATCTTTTTAAGATTAAAGCTTCTATTCTTTCGTCACAAGAAGGATGAGATGATAGTAATTTACTAAAATTATGTTTATCAAAATTATTAATAAATAAAGTTTTCATACTTTTATTAATAACTTTAGGTTTATCACTACCTTGTAGAAATTTTAAAGCAGATATCATATTACTTCTACCTACTAATTTGGCTGAACCAGCATCTGCGTAAAATTCTCTATAACGAGAAAACCAACATATAATTAAATTTGATAATAATCCGAATATTGCTTCTAAAACCAATGAAATTATATTAAATAATAAGGAATATTGTTTTGAGTCAAAATTATTTTTTAATGTATGCTTATCGAGAATACTACTAGATAAATATTGTTTTTTACTTAAATTAGTAAGAAATGATACTATCATTTTAGTTAAAAATTTAGATATAAATATAGTAAAAGTATTAATTACTCCTTGTAACAATATCATTGTTACCATATCTCCATTATAAATATGACTTATTTCATGAGCTAAAACAGCTTCTATTGAATTATTATCCATTTTTTTTAATAAACCTTTGCTTACAGCAATTAAAGCAGAATTCTTATGAGCTCCAGTAGCAAAAGCATTAATATCATCAGATTCATAAACTGTGAATTTAGGTGTATTAATATTTAATTTATTTGATTGTTTTTTAATGATATCCATCAACCAAATTTCTTTTTCATCTGTTGGTTTCTTAATAATTTTACCATTTACTGATTTTAATGCAATAGATTGAGCAAAGAATAAGGATACAAATGCACCTATAAATCCACATATACATGAAAAAATAATTAATATAATAAGATTATTATATTTGATACCGAATAAATGTAAAAATACCCCTAATACGCTCATTACAGATAAATTTGTAAATAATAACAAAATAGTTCTTAACATAATTAATTCCTTAAGTATAATTACTAATTTTATAAATTATATAATAAACTTATTTTTATATTATATAAAATATATTGATTATATATTAAAAATAATATTTATTTACTATAAAAAAATTTGTTATTTCCAATATAATAAGCAAAAATTTTTTTTACCTTTACATAAAATTGTGTATTTATTATACAATTTATCTTTTATTTCAAATTTATAATTTGTATAGATTTGAGTATCTCCATTTATTTTAATTGCATTAGAAATAATCATTTTTTTAGCTTGACTTATAGATTTTGATAATTTTGATTGAATTAAAGCCATTATTAAATTACTATCATTTTTAATTTTTACATATTTTATTCCATATTTAATTAATTTATCAAATTCAGTTTGTGTTAATTTTTTTAAATTTCTTTTAAATAAAATTTCAGTTATATATTTAACGTAGCATAAATTATTTACTCCATGTATAAATTTAGTAATTTCTTTTGCTAAAAAAGTTTGAGCAATACATTGATTTTTATTATTTAATGATTCTTTATATAAAAGTTTAATTTGTTTAGAATTTATAAAAGTCATACATTTTATAAATTTAAATACATTATCATCTGATGTTTTAATCCAAAATTGATAAAAATCAAAAGGTGTAGTTTTTTTAGAATCTAACCAAATTGTATTTAAACCACTTTTACTAAATTTTGTTCCATCTGTTTTTGTCATTAATGGTACTGTTAATCCATATACACAATTATTATTTATTTTTTTTGTTAAATCTATACCAGAAGTAATATTACCCCATTGATCAGATCCTCCTATTTGTAATTTTACATTGTATTTTTTATTTAAAAATACAAAATCATAACTTTGAAATAAATTATATGAAAATTCAGAAAAAGATAAACCTTTAGAAAATTTACCAATTCTTTGTTTTAATGCATCTTTATTAATAATTTTATTTATAGAAACATTTTTACCAATATTTTGTAAAAATGGTAAAATTTTAACATCTTTAAACCAATTATAATTATTTATTATAATAGCGCTATTATACCCACAATTAAAATCTAACAATAATGATAATTGAGATTTAATCTTATCAGACCACTTTTTTATTGTATTTAAATTATTTATTTTTCTGTTATTAATTTTAAAACTTGGATCACCTATTAAACTTGTAGCGCCTCCTATTACAATAATAGGTTTATGTCCTTGCAATTGAAAATGTTTTAAACATAAAATAGGCATTAAATGACCTATATGTAAACTATCAGATGTAGGATCAAAACCGCAATAAATAGCAATTTTTTCTTTTTCTAAAATTTTTGTTATTTCATACTCATTAGTAATTTGTGAAATTAATTCTCTATCTCTTAAATATTTAATTATATTCATTTAAATTATTTTCCTTAACATATAAATTTAATTTATATATTTATTTCAAATAAAAAAATTAAAAAATATCTGTAATATAATTTATAATATAAATTATTTCAATATATATTATTGATAACTTTCGATTTAATAAAAACATACGTTGTTTAAATATTTTAACGTTATATACAATAATATTCACAATTTCATTAAAAATATTTAATAATATTAATTATTTTAAATATACATATTCAAAATATATTATATATTTTTATGTTAAAAATATGGTATTATAAATGATGGGAAAATAATTTATTTTATTTAATCATTTTAATCGAAATTAAAACTTTGATTATATTATTAATATTTTAATCTGTTTATTAAACAAATACAAAATATAATCAATTTTTTGATGTATAAAAAATTTATTTATATATATTATTATGTAATTCAGTGATGATAAAAAAAAACAACATTAATACCTTAAGATCTAGATTTAGAGGATTTTATCCAGTTGTTATTGATGTAGAAACTGCGGGATTAAATGCAAAAACTGATGCTTTATTAGAGATTGCTGCAATTACTTTAAAAATGGATAATGATGGTTGGTTGTTATCAGATAATGCAATACATTTTAATTTAGATCCATTTCCTGGAGCATTATTTCAACCACAAGCTTTAGCTATAAACGGTATAAATATTAATAATGGTTTAAGAAAGACTGTTACTGAATTTAAAGCTTTAACTAAAATTTTTAAATTAGTAAATAAAGGAATAAAAAAATACAATTGCAATTGTGCAATAATTGTAGCACATAATGCAACATTTGATCATAACTTTTTAATGGCAGCAATTCATAGAACTGGATTTAAAAAACATCCATTCCATCCATTTTCTACATTTGATACAGTAACTTTAAGTGGCTTAGTTTTAGGTCAAACAGTATTATCTAAATCTTGCAATACAGCTGGAATTAATTTTGATAAAAATAAAGCACATTCTGCAATGTATGATACAGAAAGAACCACAAAATTATTCTGTGAAATAGTAAATAGATGGAAAAGATTAGGTGGATGGCCAATTATTTAATGATATTTCATAAATAATTTTATTATTTTTTAATTATTGATAATAATATTTTTCTTAATTCACCATTTTTATTCATTTTCATTATTGTATCACAACCACCAATTAATTTTTTATTAATCCATAATTGCGGAAATGTAGGCCAATTAGAAAATGCAGGCAAAGAATTTCTAATGTCCTTATGTTCTAATACATCTATATACTTAATATATGTACTATAAGGTAAAAGTATTTTAACAGCTTGTGCACTAAATTTACATTTAGACGAATTCAATGGTCCTTTAATATATAATACAATCATATTATCGGATATTTGTTTTTTTATTTTTTCTATAGAATTCATTTTTCATTTTCCTTGCAAAGAAAATAAAATTTAATAATATCTATTATAAAATTTTATTTTTAATTTAATTATTTTAAATTACATATTTATATATATCATATATTTAAATATTTTTTGCAATTAATTAAATATTAATTATTTATTTTTAAATTTTAAATTTAACATAAAATATTACAGATATTAAATGAAAAGAGTTGTTATCACTGGTTTAGGAATTTTATCAAGTATAGGTAATAATAAAAAAGATATTTTACATTCTTTAAAAAATAGTATATCTGGTATTACTTTTTCTAAAGAATTTAAAGATTCAGGTATGCGTAGTCATATATGGGGAAATATTAATTTATCAAATTGTTCTTATAAAATAAATCGTAAAATTTATAGATTTATGAATAAAGCATCAATATACGCATATTTATCTATGAAAAAAGCTATTTTAGATTCTAACTTAACAGATAGAATGATTTCTAATGAACGTACAGGAATCATAGTTGGCTCAGGAAATGTATCTCCTTCAAGTCAATATATTGTATTTAATAAAATGAAATCTAAAGGATTGAAAGGCATAGATCCATATATAGTAATTAAATCTATGTCCTCAGGAATTTCAGCATGTCTATCTACATCATTTAAAATTCGTGGTATAAGCTATTCTATTAGTTCTGCATGTGCCACTTCTTCTAATTGTATTGGACATGCATTTGAATTAATACAAACAGGTAAACAAGATATAATCTTTGCTGGAGGTGGTGAAGAATTAAGTTGGGAAATAGCTTGTGCATTTGATGCAATAGGAGCTTTATCTAAAAATTTTAATAAAACACCACAACAAGCTTCTCGCCCATATGATCTCAATAGAGATGGTTTTGTAATTTCTGGAGGAGGAGGTATTTTAGTTATTGAAGAACTAAAACATGCTTTATATAGAAATGCTCATATTTATGCTGAAATTATAGGATATGGTACTAATTCAGATGGGGATAATATGGTGATACCTTCTGAAGAAGGAGCTAAACGATGTATGAATATGGCTATGAAAAATGTGAAATTAAAAATAGATTATATTAACGTACATGGAACATCAACAGTAATAGGAGATATTAAAGAATTACTAGCAATAAAAAATACTTTTGGAAATGATCATCCATATTTTTCTTCTACTAAATCTATAACAGGTCATTCTTTAGGGTCATCTGGTGTCCATGAAGTTATATTTACTTTACTTATGTTAGAAAATAATTTTATTAGTCCAAGTGTAAATATATATCAAGAAGACCCTCATTTAAGTTCTATGAATATTATTAAAAATTTCACTAAATGTGAGTTAAATACAGTTATGGTTAATAATTTTGGTTTTGGTGGAATTAATGCCTCATTAGTTATGAGAAAATATTATAAATAAATTTAAATTATTTTAAATTTTATTTATATATATTAATTAATATATTATTTATTATTTAATTGTATAAAAAATTAAATAAATAAAATATTTACTTAAATAATGAAATTAGCTTTAGGTATCGAATATAATGGTAGTTTATATTATGGATGGCAAAAACAAAATAAATTACCTAATATTCAAGATCAACTTGAAACCGCAATATCAATTATTGCAAATAGTAAAACAAAAGTTTTTTGTGCTGGTCGTACAGATTCAGGTGTACATGCTACAGGTCAAGTGATACACTTTATTACAAAAAAGCATCGTTTAATATCTGAATGGACAAAAGGTATAAATTTTTATTTACCAAATGATATTACAGTACTTTGGGTTATACAAGTTAAAAAAAATTTTCATGCACGTTTTAGCGCTATTTACCGAAGGTACAGATATATAATTTATAATAATGAATCACGTCCAGCTATTTTTAAAAACGGAATAACACACGTTAAAAATTATTTAGATGAAAAAAAAATGTTACGTTCTAGTAAATGTTTGTTAGGAGAGCATGATTTTAGTGCATTTCGATCTTCACAATGCCAATCTATTAGTGCTTACCGTAAAATTTATTATTTTAATATAATTCGTCAAAATAAATATATAATTTTTGATATCAAAGCAAGTTCATTTTTACATAATATGGTACGTATTATTATAGGTAGTTTAATAGAAGTAGGTTCTGGTAAAAAATCAGAGCTTTGGATTCATAATATACTAAAGCAACGTAAAAGAGTTTTATCTGGAGTAACAGCACCTTCAAATGGGTTATATTTAGTAGATGTTAAATACCCATCATGTTTTTTAATACCAAAATCTAATATAGGTCCTATATTTTTAAATATTTAATTTAATTTATAATTAAAATATTATTTGTATTTTAAATAATATTTTATTTTTTATATATTGTGTATAATTCTAAAATGTATATAAAATTTTTTATAAATTAATGTTAAAAAAAATATTTTCTTTAAATTCATGGATTCGTTATATTAAAACTATACATAATATCCCTATAGATTTATCTTTAGATAGAGTTAAATTTGTAGCTAAAAAATTAGGATTATTACATCCATCTTCATTTGTAATAACTGTTGGAGGTACCAATGGTAAAGGTACTACATGTGCTCTTTTAGAAAATATACTTTTAAGTTATGGTCTTAAAGTTGGTGTATATAGTTCTCCTCATTTATTTAAATACACTGAAAGAATTAGAATTCAAGGGAATGAATTACCAGAAAATATACATATACAAGCAATATCAAAAGTCAATTTTTTTAGAAAATTAATATCATTAAGTTATTTTGAGTTTATTACATTAACAGCTTTATTAATATTCAAACAATCATTATTAGATGTAATTATATTAGAAGTTGGTTTGGGTGGTAAATTAGATGCAACTAATATAATTGATGCTGATATATCAATCATTACATCAATAGCTATTGATCATATTAAATTTTTAGGATCAAATAGAGATTTAATTGCAATAGAAAAATTTGGTATTTTTAGAAAAAAAAAACCAGCAATTATAGGTGAAATAAATATTCCAAAATCTGCTCTAAAATATATTAAAGAAATAGGATCTAAATTTTATTTTTATAATAAAGATTGGTGGTGGAAAATACAAAATAATTATAAATGGAAATGGTGTAATAAAACACATACTATAAAAGATTTAAAATTACCTAATATTCCAATACAAAATGCTGCTACAGCATTAACTGCTTTAAATGCATCGCCATTTTTAATATCAAAATATAATATTCAGAAAGGTTTATCTAAAACAAAATTATTTGGAAGATTTCAAATTATAAATACATCTCCCATTACCATTTTAGATGTAGCACACAATCCTCATGCATCACAATATTTATCAAGATATCTTGTAAAAAAAATAAAGAAAATTAAAAAATTAAGAGTGATGATAGGTGTTATGAAAGATAAAGATATTTATGGTATAATAAACTCTTTTAATATTAGTGTTCATGAATGGTATTGTGTTTCATTAAATACATCTCGTGCTGCTAATGCTGAACAAATATCTATGCATATTAATCATGATAAAATAAAAAAATTTAATAAATTAATTCTTGCTTGGAATAAAATTAATTCAGATTCATCATTTGATGATTGTATATTAATTTTTGGATCATTTAGGATTGTAAAAGAAATAATTAACTTAACTAAATTTAAAAAAACTAGTTATTTTTATAAATATTGAATAAAATATAATTTTTTAAAAACACCACTAATATAAATTTTTATATTATATAATATAAAACTCATATATTTACTAACTAAAGGAACTAATAAAATGATTTTGATCGATTATATTATTATTAGCATAATTTTACTATCTATAGTAGTAAGCTTTATACGTAGATTCTCTGGAGAAATGATATCACTTTTAACCTGGGTTATTGCATTTTTTATATCTACTAAATATTATAAATATATTTATATTTATTTAATTAGTTTGTTACATTCATCAATTGCAAGTAATGTAATTTCTATTAGCTTATTATTTATATTGACCTTAATACTAGGATCTATTGTTAATCGTATTATTAATAATTTTATACAAAAAATTGGTTTAACAGATGTTGATGTTTTATTAGGAACATTGTTTGGATTAGTGAGAGGGGTAGTCATAGTATTATTTGCAATATTTTTATTAGAACAATTTATTGATTTTTCTACTATAGAATATTTACAATCATCTTATTTAATAACAACTTTCAAAGATTTAATAGAAATTATTAAAAACAAAAACTTTTAAATAAAAATTTAATTATTATTTAATAATTTTAATAAAAATTAAAATTTGTTATCAAAAATATACTATTTTAGTATATGAAATAAATTATTTAATAATAAATAATAATAATTTATGTTATGTTGAAGCGTTTTTTAAATCTTTCAACTCTACCTCTAGTATCAATTATACGTTGTTTACCTGTATAAAAAGGATGGCATAAATTGCAAATATCTAAATTTATATTTTTGCATAATACAGAATATGTTTTAATTAAATTACCACATGCGCATGTAGCAGTGATTTTTTCATATTTAGGGTGAATATTTTTTTTCATAAAATTTATCCTCTGTGAAATGAAAAATATTTTATTTTAATTTTTATTAAAATAAAATTGAATTATTATATAAATTTTATATATTTATAATTAAATTTACAATATTTTTTATAAATTTTATTAAATAAAATTTAATATATACTAATAAATAATATTTAAATAAAATTTATTATAGTAATTTATTTTTTATAACAAATAGTTTACAATACGAATATTTAAATATTAATTTAAATATTCTTAATATAAAAAATAAATTAAATTTTTAAATAGGTTAACTTGTGACAACAATTATAGGTGTACGTCGTTATGGATGTGTTGTAATTGGTGGTGATGGACAGGCTACTGTAAAAGATACCATTATTAAAAAAAATGTACGTAAAGTACGAAAATTATATAATAATAAAATTATTGCTGGATTTGCAGGTAGTACTACTGATGCTTTTACTTTATTTGAATTATTTGAGAAAAAATTAGAAATACATCAAGGTCATTTATTAAAATCTTCTGTAGAATTAGCTAAAGACTGGAGAACAAATAAAATTTTACGTAGATTAGAATCATTACTAGCTGTATCTGATAGTAGTATTTCACTTATAATTACAGGTAATGGTGACATTATACAACCAGAAAATGATATAATAACCATAGGTTCAGGTGGAAACTACGCTAAATCTGCAGCACAAGCTTTAATAGAAAATACAAATTTAAGTTCAAGACAAATTGTAGAAAAATCTTTAAAAATTGCTAGTAGTATTTGTATTTACACAAATAGTTTTAATACTATTGAAGAGTTAACTTATCCAAACAGTAAGGATCTTGAAAATGTCTGAAATGACTCCTCGAGAAATTGTAAATAAATTAAATAATCATATTGTAGGACAATATGATGCTAAACGCGCAGTAGCTATTGCTTTAAGAAATCGTTGGCGTCGTATGCAACTTAGTAAATCTTTACGTCATGAAATTACACCAAAAAATATTCTTATGACAGGACCTACTGGAGTAGGAAAGACTGAAATAGCACGTCGTTTAGCAAAATTAGATAATTCTCCATTTATAAAGGTTGAAGCTACTAAATTTACAGAAGTAGGATATGTAGGGAAAGAAGTAGATTCTATAATAAGAGAATTAACGGATATTGCAGTTAAAATAGTAAAATTACAGTCAATAGAACAAAATAAACGTAAAGCACAAATTTTATCTGAAGAAAGAATTTTAGATGTATTAATTCCTATAAATAAGAGTAATTTAGATAAATACAAAGATAATAATGTATTATTTAAAGAAAGAGAAAATTTCAGAAATAAGTTAAGAACTGGAGAACTATCAGATAAAGATATAGAAATTAATATTGCTGTAGTTCCTATGGGAGTTGAAATAATAGCCCCTCCTGGAATGGAGGAAATGACTAATCAATTACAATCAATATTTAAAAATTTAGCAAATCATAAACAAAAATTAAGAAAGCTTAAAATAAAAGAAGCAATGAAACTTCTTATAGAAGAAGAATCTATAAAATTAGTAAATTTAGAAGATATAAAATCAAAATCTATAGAAATGGTTGAACAACATGGTATTGTATTTATTGATGAAATTGATAAAATATGTAAACGTGAATCAACAATTAGTGGGTCAGATGTGTCTAGAGAAGGAGTTCAAAGAGATTTATTACCATTAATTGAAGGGTGTACTATATCAACAAAATATGGAATGGTTAAAACAGATCATATCTTATTTATTGCATCAGGATCATTTCAATTATCTTGTCCATCTGATTTAATTGTAGAATTACAGGGTAGATTACCTATTAGAGTAAAATTACATGCTTTAACAGTTAATGATTTTAAAAATATTTTAACTGATACTCAAATTTCTATAACATCTCAATATGTTGCTTTAATGAAAACAGAAAATGTGAATATAAATTTCACTGATGATGGCATTCAATGTATAGCTGAAACAGCTTGGAAAATTAATGAAAGCACTGAAAATATTGGAGCTAGAAGATTACATTCAGTAATAGAACATTTAATGCAAGATATATCTTTTAATATTAATGAATATTTTAGTAAAACTATAAATATAGATTCTATATATGTAAAAAATAATACAAACAAATTAATAAAAAAAGAAGATTTAAAAAAATTTATTTTATAAAGAATTCAAATTTATTTATTACAAGATAAACTACAATAACCATTAAATCTTATATAACATGTATCACATTGAATGAATAATTTATTACATTTTTTATTTATACAATTACGATAAATATCACAAAGTGATTTACATCTATAACAATTTCCTAAAATATCATCAGTTATAGATTCACTTAATCTATGGTCAAAAACAAAATTTTTACCAATAAATTTACATGAAATTCCTTTATTTTTTGTTTGTCTATAATAACCTATTATTCCACCTTCAATTTGATAAATGTTTTTAAATTCATTAAATAGTAACCATGCACTTGCTTTTTCGCATCTAATCCCTCCTGTACAATACAAAACAATTTTTTTATTTTTAAATTTATTTAAATATTTTACTAAATTTTTCATTTGTTGACGAAATGTTATAGATGGGATATTTATAGCATTAAAAAAATGTCCAATATTATATTCATAATAATTTCTTACATCAACAAATATTGTATTATGATTTTCACACATAATATTGGTTTCTTTTGCATTTAAATATTTACCTTTTTTAATATTTAAAATATTAAATTTTACATTTTTTATACCATCATTCACAATATATGGTCTAACTTTAACTTTTAATACCCAAAAAGAATTTTTATTATCTAACGCTATATTTATTCTAATATTATATAATTCATTATATTTTGAATATAATATTTTTTTAAAAATATCAAATTTATTTTCAGGGATGCTAATTTGTGCATTTATACCTTCATTAGCAATATAAATTCTTCCAAATATTTTCAATTTATTAAACGTACAATAAATATTATTTCTAAATTTTGTAGTATTTTTAATAAAAAAATATTTATAAAAAGATACAGTAATACGTTTTGTATTATCAGTAATTAATTTATTTTTAAGTTCCACATTAGAAACTTTATTATGTAATATTTTCATTCTATTAATTATAATATTTAAATTTATTTACATTAAGTAATTTCATTATAAATGTGTTATAAAATTTTTAAAATTAGACAACTACTTTCCAATAAAATGGATTTTGTTGAAGTAAATATACTAATTTTTTAGTTTTTACGTTATTTACTATGCATGGTTTATCATATTTATGTAATTCAATAAAATTTGTATTTATTGGTAATTTATAAAAATTAGGTCCATTTATAGAACAAAATGATTCAAAATAATGTAAAGCATTAATTTTTTCAAATATTGTGATATATACTTGTAATGCCGTAGGAGCGCTAAAAATACCAGCGTGTACATTACTAGATTCTTTATATTTTTTATAATGTGGTGCAGTATCACTACCTAAAAAAAATCTTTTACATCCACTTTGCAAAGCTAAATATAATGATTCTTGATGAATTTTACTTTTTAATATAGGACAACAATATAAATGTGGATTCATATTTTTAGCCAACATATCTGTTCTATTAAACATTAAATGCTGAGGTGTAATAGTAGCAGCAATGTAATCATCTCCAAATAAAATGTATTCTACTGCTTCTTTTGTTGATATATGTTCTAAAACTATTTTTAATTTTGGAAAATTTAAACGAATAGGTTCTATAATTTTGTCTATAAATCTAGCTTCACGATCAAATATATCTATATTATCGTCATTAATTTCTCCATGTATTAATAATGGCATTTTAATTTTTTGCATTATATCAAATATATGATATATTTTACTTATATTTGACACTCCATAACTAGAATTAGTAGTAGTATTAAATGGATATAATTTAGCTGCTAAAAATATATTTTCTTTATAACCATCTATTAATATTTTTGTATTTAAATCTTGTGTTAAATAACATGTCATCAATGGTTTAAATTTATGTTTGTTTGGTATAGCATTTAAAATACGTTTTTTATATTCAAGTGCCATGGGAATTGTAGTAATAGGAGGATCTAAATTAGGCATAATTAATGCTCTGGAGAAATATTTACTTGTGTAAGGTATTACAATTTTTAATAATTCTTTATCTCTTAAATGAACATGCCAATCATCTGGTTTAATAATTTTTATAATTTTATTCATTTTATTCATAATTTTAAAAATTAATTAGTATTATATGATATAATTATAATATACATCAATATAGATCATTATATTATATAATAATTTATATATATAACTTTTTAATTTTTAAAATATGAAAATTTGGTATTTTCATTTGTTTATTAGGTAAAATAATTATTTTAATTTTTTTATATTTTTTTTTTGTTATAAATTTATTAAATTTATGTTTTTTATTTAACATATAAAAATAAACTTGTTCAGGTACGATAGCATGAACTTCATAGATATTTATTTTAGATAACTCTTCTTCAATAATTTTAAAAATTAATAATGATATTGATTCAATATCTTGAATAAATCCAGATCCATAACAATAAGGACATATGTAATGTTTTAATTTATACGAAGATGAATATATTCTTTGTCTAGACAATTCTAATAAACCAAATTTAGAAATTTTACCCATTTTAACTTCAGCGCGATCTTTGCAAATTATATTTTTTAAACGATTTTCAATTTTTTTTTGATGTTTTAAGATATTCATATCTATAAAATCTATTACAATAAGACCTCCCAAATCTCGCAAACGTAATTGACGAGTAATTTCATATATAGCTTCCAAATTAGTATTTAAAGCTGTTTCTTCAGTATTTAATCCTTTATGAGATTTAGATGAATTTATATCTATAGAAGTTAGAGCTTCAGTAGTATCAATTGTAATTGACCCTCCTGAATATAATTTTATTTTTTTTTGAAAAATTGAAGAAATTTGTGAATCAATTTTATATTTTTTAAACAATGGTATACCGTTATTGTAAAATTTTATTTTACAAATAAAATTTATATGTCCTAATTCAATTACATAAATTTTAGCTAAATTTACTATTTTTTTATTATCAATTAAAATTTCATATATACTAGATTGCAAATGATCACGTAATGTATTAAAAATAAAGTTATTTTCTTGATAAATTAAGAAAGGAGAATTATTATTTGATGCAATTTTTTGTATATAGTACCAATGTTTCGTTAAATATAATAAGGATAATTTTAATTCTGTATAAGATTTACCTGATCCAGATGTACGAATGATTAAACCCATACCTTTTGGTAAGTTTAAATCATTTAAAATGCATTTTAATTTATTTCTATTTATCCCTTTAATTTTTTTAGAAATTCCTATAATATTAGAATTATTAGGCATTAAAATTAGATATTTACCAAATAAATTTATAAATGTAGTTAATACTGCTCCTTTGTTATCTCGTTCTTCTTTATATATTTGAACAATCATATCTTGATTATTTATTAATATATCTTTAATATTAAACTTATTAGGTTTATAGTTTTTTATTTTAAAATATTCATTTGAAATTTCTTTAATTGGTAATAATCCATGTAATTTACTACCATAGTCTATAAATACTGCTTCTAAACTTGGTTCAATTCTTGCAATTTTACCTTTATAAATATTATATTTTTTTTTTTCATTTATTTCATTAAAAATATTGATATCATATAATTTATATTTATCTACTATTGCTACACGAAATTCTTTGCTTTTTTTAACGTTAATCAGTATTTTTTTCATCTTAAATAACTCATATAATTATTTATTTTTGTGATGAATATATAATATATCTTTTTATTAAATTAAATAATTTCTTATTAATAAAAGACAAAATATATATTTTTATGAAATTTATTAAAAAAATGTTATCAATTTCTTATTTTTTATAAAATTTATAAATTAGTTAAATACATTTATAATTAAAATATAATAAAATATGTTAAATAATAATTTTTATTCAAGATATATTAAAGTTCAAAAAAACAAACATGGTCAAAGAATTGATAATTTTTTATTTACATATATTAAGTATGTGCCAAAAAGCTTAATATATAAAATAATAAGAAAGGGTAAAATTTTAGTAAATAAAAAAAAAATTACTCCAAGATATAAACTTAAATATAAAGATATTATATCTTTGCCTTTAATAGATAATTTAAATGTTAAAAATAAAAATTGTACAATAATTAAAAAAAACATATTTAATATATTAAATAATATTATTATTTATGAAGATGATTACTTATTAGCTATAAATAAACCGCATAATATTGCTGTGCATGGAGGTAGTGGTTTAAAATTTGGTATTATTGAAGCATTAAGAGCATCTCGTCCAAAATACGTATTTTTAGAATTAATTCATAGATTAGACAAAGAAACATCAGGCGTACTATTAATAGCTAAAAAAATGATAACTTTAAGAAAGTTACATGAACAATTTAGAAAATTTAATGAAATTAAAAAAAATTATTTAGTTTTAGTTAAAGGTAAATGGCCAATTAATCTTAATAAGATTTCTCTATATTTAAAAAAAAATATCAATAAAAACGGTAATAGATTAATGCAGGTAAATAAATTAGGCATTATATCTAAAACAAATTTTTATGTTAAAGAAAAATTTACTATAGCTACATTAATTGTAGCAAAACCAATAACAGGTAAAACTCATCAAATTAGAGTACATACACAGTTTTATAATCATCCTATAGCTTTAGATAATAAATATGGTAATAATATATTTAATAAAAAAATAACTAAACTTTGTTCTTTAAATAGATTATTTTTACATGCTAGTTCTATTAAATTCAAACATCCTAAAACTAATAATACTATTAATATACAAGCTCCAATTAGCGAAGATTTAGAAAAATGCTTATTGTATTTACGTAAATATTGTTTACTGAATTAATAAAAAATATTTATTTATTTTAAATAAATTAAATTTATTATATATATATTATATATATATTATATCGAGGAAATTATTATATGGCTGTACAAAAAAGTAAACCCACTAGATCGAAAAGAGGTATGCGTAGATCTCATCATTCTATATTAATTCCAAAATTATCAATAGATAAAATATCAGGGGAAATACATTTAAGACATCACATAACAAAACATGGATATTATATGGGTAAAAAAATAAAAAATAAAAAATAAAAAATATAAATATTTTTAATAACATTTATAAATTAATATTTTTTATAGATAACAAGTTTTTTATTAAAAATATTAAAAATATATAATTTTTCATTTATTGTATATGTCATTTAATTAATATTAACTACTAAATATTTTTTTAAATTTTTAATATTTATTAAAGGATAATCTTTATATGTCATCAACTTGCGCTATTGTATTTCCTGGCCAAGGATTCTATAAAATAGGGATTTTATCAAAATTTGTTGAAAATTCTCATATTATAAAGTCTACTTTTTGTAAGGCATCAAATATTTTAGGATATGATTTACTAGATCTTGTGCAAAATGGTCCACAATATGAATTGTATAAAATTGAAAAAATACAACCTGCTATTTTAACATCATCAGTATGTATATGGAAAATATGGATTAAAAATAATGGGAAAATACCAAAATTTATAGCAGGTCATAGTTTAGGAGAATATACCGCTTTAGTATGTGCTGGAAGCTTAAATTTTAGTGATGCAATTAAGTTAGTTGAATTCAGAGGCAATTTAATGAAATTAATTAATAATAAATCATTTGGATCAATGTATGTAATTATTGGCTTAAATATTAAATTTATTAATCATCTATGTAAAAAACTTGCTTATGGACAAATTGTATCACCTGCTAGCTTTAATTCACCACAACAAACTGTAATTTCAGGTCATACAGAAGCAGTACAAAGAGTATGTAATATATGTAAAAAAACTGGCGCTATATTGATTAGTTTACCAAATAATGTTCCATCACATTGTGAATTAATGAAACCTATATCTTATAAATTTAAAAAAGAATTGAATAAAATAAAAATTAAAAAACCAAATATTCCTGTAATAAATAACATAAATGCAAAAATTGAAGAAGATCCATTTTTTATTAAAAAATCATTAGTAGAACAATTATATAAGCCAGTTCAATGGATAAAAATTATAAAATTTTTTGTAAATAAAAAAATAAATAAATTATTTGAAATGAATTACAATAAAAATGTTCTAGCAAAATTAAGTAAACAAATTTCTAATAAAATTTTTTGTATATCTATAAATAACAATAAATCATTAATAAATGCAATACAAAATATTACAGATTAATTATGAATTTTAAAAATAAAATAGCATTAGTTACAGGTGCCAGTAGAGGGATAGGAGAGTCTATATCTAAAATTTTAGTATCATATGGCGCCTTTGTTGTTGGTACTGCAACAAGTTATATAAATATTAAAAAAATAGAAAATAATTTAGGTAAATATGGTCAAGGTATGTTGCTAGATTGTTCAAATAATATTTCTATAAATAATTTTTTAAATTTACTTAATAAAAAATATAAACAAGGAATAGATATATTAATTAATAATTCTGGAGTTAAGTGTGATAATTTTATTACAAAAATAAATAATTATGATTGGACATATGTTATGAATGTTAATTTAACATCAATATTTTATTTATCAAAATTCGTAATAAAAAATATGATAAAAAAAAAATATGGTAGAATTATTAATATAGGTTCAGTTATAGGATCTACTGGAAATATCGGTCAAACAAATTATGCTGCATCAAAATCAGGATTAATAGGATTTAGTAAATCATTAGCTTTAGAAGTAGCATCTATGGGAATTACAGTTAATGTTGTATCACCTGGTTTTATAGAAACAGATATGACAAATAATTTAATTAAAAAAAACCGTTCTAATATTGAGTCTAAAATTCCAGTTAATCGTATTGGAATGCCAGAAGATATAGCTCATATTGTTGTTTTTCTAGCTTCTAATAAATCTTCATATATTACTGGAGAAACAATACATGTTAATGGTGGATTTTATATGTCTTAAAAATTATATATTTAATTTAATTTTATATAAAATTAAATTAAATATATAATTAGTAAAAATATTAAGATTTTATTAAAACTCGTTTAATTAAGTAAATATTTATAGGAATTTTAATAATATGATCGATATCGAAAATAGAGTTAAAAAAATTATTTCTGAACAACTAGGTGTAAAAATAGAAGAAGTAAAAAATAATTCTTCTTTTATTAAAGATTTAGGGGCTGATTCATTAGATACAGTAGAATTAATAATGGCTATTGAAGAAGAATTTAATATAGAAATATCTGATGAAGATGCTGATAAACTTACAAATGTACAATCTACAATAAATTTTCTACTAGAACATATAAAATAAAAAATAAAATATATGAAATATGGAAAATTTATTGTAATAGAGGGAATAGATGGGTCAGGAAAAACAAGTGCAGTTTCTCATGTAGTAAATGTATTACATGACTATGGTATAAAAAATATCATCTGTACTCATGAACCAGGTGGTACTTTATTAGGAGAAAAACTTAGAAGTTTAATTAAAACACATATATATAATGAAAAAATTAATAATTATTCTGAATTATTAATGATATATGCATCACGTGTTCAATTAGTAGAAAATGTTATTAAACCATCATTATATAAGGGAATATGGGTTGTAAGTGATAGATATAATTTATCTTCTCAAGCTTATCAAGCGGGTGGTAGGAAAATAGATATGAATGTGTTAAACACACTTTTTAATTTAACATTAAAAAACTTTTTACCTGATTTAACACTATATTTAGATGTGCCTGTAAAGATAGGATTAAGTAGAATTTATAATAGATTAAAAAAATCAAAATCAGACAGAATTGAATCAGAATCAATAAATTTTTTTGAACGTACAAGAAAAAAATATAAAGAACTATCTGTAAATAACAATAAAATTATTACTATTAATGCTAATAATAAATTGAATTTAGTTCATTACGAAATTAAAATGAATTTAATAAAATGGTTAAATAAAATTTAAAAAATTAATTTATAATTATGAGTTTATATCCATGGTTACATAAACTTTATGAAAAAATAATATCTTATTATATATATAATAAAAATTATGCATTTTTATTAGAAAATAGATATGAAAATGGTGCAAAATATTTAGTACATAACATTATCTGTTGGTTATTATGTCCAAATAAAAAAAACTATAAATTTTGTAAAAAATGTATAAGTTGCAATTTAATGCAACTCAATAATCATCCAGATGTTTATAAAATTATTTTAGAAAAAAATAAAAAAAGTATAGGTATAGATTCTATAAGAATAATAATTAAAAATATTTATAATTATTCTATTTATAGTAAATCTAAAATAATATATATTCACAATTTTGAATTAATTACAAAAAAAGCATGTAATTCTTTATTAAAAGTAATAGAAGAACCTCCAAAAAATACATTTTTTATATTTGTTTGTAAATATATATATAATGTATTGCCTACTATAAAAAGCAGGTGTATTTTTTTAAAATTAGATATTCCTATAGAAGAATCTAGTGTCAGATGGATATCTAATGAAGTTAAAAAATTTAATATAAAATCAATATATACAGCATTAAATATATGTAATGGTAGTATATTAAATTCTGTAAATTTATTAAAATCAAATTTATGGAATGACAGAATAAATGTATGTAAAATTTTTAAAAAATCACTTATTAAAAATAATATGTTATTACTAGTATCTATAGCAGGTAAAAAAAATAATGTTGAAGAAACATTAAATATAATTTATACATTATTAACAGATGGATTAAAGTATAAGAATAATATTACTAATTTTTTTACTAATCTTGATCAAGAAGATTTATATATATCTATATCTAAATATTTTTCCTCTCATATGTTAATAATAAAAATTAGTCAATGTTTGTATTGTATTAAAAAATGTAGAAATATTAAATATATTAATAATCAATTACTATTAATTGATTATTTATTAAATTTTAATTTAAATAAATAAAAATTTTTTAAAAATAAGGAAATTAAACAATATGTTTTTGATAGACTCTCATTGTCATTTAGATAAATTAAATTATAATTATTTACATAAAAATATAGATGACGTATTAAAAAAAGCGAATATTAATAATGTTAAATTTTTCTTATCTGTAAGTATTAATTTAAAACAATTTACACATATGGTTAATTTAATTGGAGAGAGAAATAATGTAAAATTTTCTTGTGGTATACACCCATCATATACTAATGATATATGTGATTTTAATGCATTAAAAATGTTATCTAAAAATAAATATGTAATTGCTTTAGGAGAAACTGGATTAGATTATTTAAATAAACATACTATTAATATAAGTAATCAAAAAAAATCATTTCGTGAACATATTAGGATAGGAATAAAAAATAAAAAACCTATAATAATACATACACGAAATGCGATAGTGGATACTATTAATATATTATATGAAGAACATGCTAATAAATCTGGATTAATATTACATTGTTTTACTGAAAATAAAGAAATAGCTAAAAAACTTTTAGATTATGGTTGCTATATATCTTTATCAGGTATTTTAACTTTTAAAAAATCTTTAGAATTACAAAATACAGTTAAATATCTTCCATTAGATAGAATATTATTAGAAACAGATTCACCATACCTTAGTCCCACTCCATTCCGTAACAAAGAAAACCAACCAGCTTATATATATAATATAGCTAAATATGTTGCAAATTTAAAAAATATATCACTAGATTATGTTGCGGAAACTACTACTCAAAATTTTAGTAAATTATTTAATTTAAAATTATTTATTTAATAAATAGTGAAATTTTACTTACTTTTATAAGTATTTAATAATTTTTAATATTAATAAACTAATTTAATAATATATTATTAAATTATTAAAAAAAATTGCCTAAAACTTTACCACCTATTAAATGCATATGTAAATGATTTATTATTTGGCCTCCATGATTATTACAGTTTACAACTAATCTATATCCATTTTTACTTATAGACATCTTTTTTGCAAGTTTTGAAGCAACAGTAAATAATCTTCCCAACATCATTTCATCATTATGAGTAACATCATTAACAGTTGGTATGCATTTATTCGTGACTATAATAATATGTACTGGAGTTTTTGGTTTAATATCATGAAAAGCTGTAACTAGCTTGTCTTTATAAATAATTTTATCGCATTTTTTATTATTTATAATATTAATAAATATATTTTTATTCAACATTAATATAACCTTAATTAATTATTAAATTTAATAGATAATTTTTTCAACATATATATTATTAATATAAAAATATATTAATATTTATATATAAAAAATTTAAATTTATTTAAAATTTTTCTATTTTAAAAATTTTTCAAAATATTTCTTATTTAATATCCTTTCTACAGTATCTACTGTAGCTTGTATATTAGAACTAATTTCAATATTAACAATACTTCCAATATTTTTATCAATTAATGTAGTATTTATTAAAGTATCGGGTATTAAATTTACACAAAAAGAAAAATTATTTATATTTCCTATAGTTAAACTAACACCATCAATACCAATATATCCTTTATAAAAAATATATTTAAAAAAATATAAATTTGATAATTTAAACCAAATTTGATATTTATTTGCTACATTAATAATATTTATAACTTTAGCTGTACAAATAATATGACCTGACATTACATGTCCACTAATTTCTTTAGATAAAGAAATTGGTTTTTCTAAATTAATTTTATTTCCTATATTTATATGTCCTAAATTAGTAACTTTAATAGTTTCATAGATTATACAAAAAGAAACTATATTTTTTTGTATTGTATGGATTGTTAAACAACATCCGTTACAAGATATAGACGATCCAATTTCTAATTTATTTGAAAAATTTTTTGGTAATTTAACAAAATACATATACAAATTTTCTTTTTTTTTAATTTTATAAATAAATCCATTATATTTAATAATACCTGAAAACATAAATAAATACCCTATATTAGTTTATGTGTTATTATTTAATTAATAATTTTTTAAAAAAATTATTAATTTTATTAAATATTAATTTATATTAATATGTACATATTAATATAATTTTTATTTAAAGAGGATAATTTGCAAAAATATATTAAGGAATCTTATGCAATTTTTATTTTATCACTTCCTATTATTTTTGCCCAAGTTTCTCATACATCTATGGGTGTGATAGATACTGTAATGTCTAGTTCAGTTAATAAAATTGATATGTCGTCTGTATCAATAGGTAATGCTATATGGYTACCACTGATCCTTTTAGGACATGGTATATTGTTATCATTAACACCTATTATATCGCAATTTAATGGTGCTAATAAAAGAAATTTAATTAGTAATCAAATATTTCAAGGATTTTGGCTAGCTGCTGGTTTATCTTTAATTATTATGCTTATACTATTTAATAGTGATAAAGCTATATATTATATGCCAAGTATTAGTAATGAATTAAAATATAAAACAGTTACTTTTTTAAGATATTTATTATGGGGTGTACCTGGATATTTATTTTTTCAAGTACTGAAATGTACATGTGATGGACTATCTAAAACTAAACCTGGCATGATTATTGGGATATTTGGATTATCATTTAATATAATGATAAACTATATTTTTATATATGGTAAATTTGGTATTCCTGCTTTTGGTGGTATTGGATGTGGTATTACAACTTCATTTGTATATTGGATAATGTTTTTATTATTATATATATATGTAAGTATGTCAGATGAATTTAATAAAATGGGATCATTAAAATCATTTTATAAGCCAAACGTTGMAAGTTTAAAATATTTAATTAAACTTGGATTACCAATTGCATTAGCGTTATTTTTTGAAGTAACATTATTTACATTAGTTTCTTTAATATTAACACCATTTGGTATAAATGCGATAKCAGGACATCAAATTACTATGAACTTTAGTTCATTAATATTTGTTATACCATTATCTATAAGTATAGCATCAACAATTAAAATTGGTTTTGAATTAGGTAAAGAACAAATTGAAGAATCGAAAATTAGCTCAATATCAAGTTTAATTGTTGGAATAATGTTATCAACGTTTACAGCTTTAATGACCTTGATTTTTAGAAGACAAATAGTGTCTTTGTATAATCAAGATCCATCTGTTATATTAATAGCTTATAACTTGATGTTATTGTCTGCAATATATCAAATTGTTGATTCAGTTCAAGTAATTGGTAGTGGTATTCTTAGAGGATTTAATGATACTAAATCTGTATTTTTCATAACATTTTTTTCATACTGGATGATAGGTTTACCTTTAGGATATATTTTAGGAACAACGTATTTAATAAATCAACCTATGGGACCTTTTGGTTTTTGGATTGGATTTATTATAGGCTTAACATTATCTTCAACACTAACACTACTACGCATTTATACAATACAACAACAAACTAAAGAAAAGATTTTAAGCAAAGTAAATAAAAACTTTAATAATATTAATTGTTAAAAAATACGTTCGTAGCTCAGATTTGGTTAGAGCATCATTTTGACATAATGAAGGTCAGTGGTTCAAATCCACTCGAACGTAATTTTACTTTAAATTTTTTTCCAGAAATTTTCTGTTCTCAAATAATTTAATTTAGGATATTTTGTAAACTTTTTGTTTTTATATTTATATAAAGCTAATGGTATAATATCTCTAGCGTCAGAATATGGTATATTATAAGATACTGTAATATTCTTATTATATTTTAATTCTGGATATCTTACCCATCCATTACCTGCAGTAGTCCAATATCCAGTTAAGTTATTAAGTAAAATTGATAATTTATTAATAGATATTATTTTTTCATTTTTTGTAATCCATAAACCTTGACTATATCTAATATAAATAGCCCAATAAACTTCGTTCATTCTTGCATCCACTGCAGTTAATACATTAAAAGATTTATTTTTTCTCCATGAATGTTCAGCAAGAACAGATAATGTTGATACATCAATTAATGGAATATTGGCTCCAATAGATAATCCTTGTGCAACACTTAAACCAACTCTAATACTTGTAAAATCACCTGGCCCACGACTATAAGCTATTGCATTAATTTCATTAAGACTAATATTAGATTTAATTAATAAACTATTTATCATTGGTAAAATATTTTTTTCGTGTTTTTTATTAGTAATATTAAAATCATCTACAATATTATTAGTATTATACATTAAAGCTACAGAACAAGAATCAGTTGAAGTATCAATGGCTAAAATTGATATCATTATTTAACCTTATTACATTAGTATTAACTTATATACAATATATATTACGTATTCAATAATTTAATTTTTTATAAAAATAAATTTTATTTATTTTTAATACATTACTTTAATTAACTTCATTAAAGTTAATTAAAGTATATTTTTATATTTATGTCATAAAATAATAATAAATTAAAATTTATTTGTACTTCAATATTTGAATAAAATTTATTGGAAAATTTTAATTTTTATTTAAAAAATATTACATAATATGTATTATGTATTATAAATATATTATTTAATTTGTAATATTTATTATTATGAAATATATTTATCACTTTATAGTAAGTATGTATAAAATAATTTAGTAATTAAGATAAATTTACTGCAATTTAAATAGTATTTATATAAAAAATATAAATTATTTTAATTTAATATTAATTAATAATCATTGTTTTTAATTTATAAAATATTACTTTTTAAAGTATTTATTAATGTTTAAAATATAATATAAATAAAATTTGATACTAAAAGTAGTGTTAAACACACTTAAGTAATATTAGCTAATATAATAAAATTATATGTTATAAATATACTCTATTCTAGTATTTACTTTAAAAAAGGTATTAAATAAAAATTTATAAAATATACAAAAATTGTAATATAAATTCTATTTTTAATAGACTTTAATAAAAAAATATACACTTTAATAAACAAAATTTAATTATTATATAATAATTAAATTACATTGATATATAATTGATTAACAAAATAATGTCATTATTTTATAGATAAAATTTATTATAAGTATAAATTTAATTATAAAATAAAAATTAATTCTATATTATAGAATTTTAATATTAAATATGACATTAATATATTTAAGTAAATGATTATGCATATAATTTTTTAATTTAAATTAATTAATTTTTTTTAAAAAACTTAAAATATCAACAACAATAATATACAATTATATAATAATTTCATTTAATATAGTGAATAAGAAAATATAAAAATAAATTATAACTATATTAATTAATATTATATTAAAGTTTTTATAAAAAACTTAATTATTTTGATTTTAATTATATAATTAATCTTAATAATTGTACTAATACTAAATTAGTATTTAGTTATTATTATTAATAATAAAATTATTAAATTTTTTTATAAAAATATTTTTACCACTCTAAAAATATAAAAAATAAACACTTATAAAATTAATTATTTAATAATATTTAGTTAAATTAATTATTTATGAATAATACATTTTATAAACTCTCCTCTGACTGGACTCGAACCAGTGACATACGGATTAACAGTCCGCCGTTCTACCAACTGAACTACAGAGGAATATTATCTATATATAATATTATATATTATATATAATGTCAAAAATATTTATATAAAATACTAATTTTTTTTACTATATAAAAGTACATACATATGTATTTTATTAATTATTGCATTTATTCCATTGGATCTAGATTTGGTTAAATGTTGTGTTAATTGTATAGAGTTTAAAAATTCAGCAACATTAACATTAATAATTTCATTAATTTTTAAATTTTCATATAAAATAAAAATTATAGCAATTAAACCTTTAACTATAGAAGAGTCACTATCACCATAAAATTTAACTTTTTGTTCATTATTTAAATACATAAATAGCCATACTTGACTTTGGCAACCATGAACTAGATATTTATCTATTTTTATAAATTTAGGTATTTTATTTAAATATCTACCTAATTCAATAATATAAATGTATTTTTCTTCCCAAGAAATACAACTATAGAAAATATTTAAAAAATTTTTTTTATTAGGTAATTTCATTAATATTAGATATATTTAATTTTGTATTATTTTGATATTTATTTAAATAATTTATGAATTTTAATTAAACCCTTAATTAGGTTGTCAATATCATATTGTGAAGTATACATTGCTAATGATATACGACACATACTAGATACATTAAAAAAATTTAATAAAGGCATAGCACAATGATGTCCAGTTCTAATAGCAATGCCTAATGTATCCAAAATTATACCTACATCATATGCATGATGATTTATAAGATTAAAAGAAATTATTCCTATACGATTTTTTTTAGGACCATAAAAAATTATATTTGGTATATTTTTTAACATATCAATAGCATATTCAGTAATTTGTTTTTCATAATTATGAATATTTCTTAATCCTATTGCTTGTATGTATTTAATAGATGCTTGTAACCCAATTATACCTAAAATATTTGGAGATCCAGCTTCAAATTTCCATGGTATATCATTAAATATTGTACCACTTTTTAAATTTACAGATTTAATCATAGATCCGCCACATTCCCATGGAGGCATCATATTAAGTAATGATTTTTTACCATATAAGATACCAATTCCTGTAGGTGCGTATAATTTATGTCCAGAGAAGACAAAAAAATCACAATTTAATTTTTGCACATCTATATGTTGGTGAACAATACTTTGAGCTCCATCTACCAATATAACAATATTATATTTAGATTTTATATATTTAATTATTTTATTTAATGGATTTAGTACGCCAATAACATTTGACATATGGGTAATAGATATAAATTTAGTTTTATTATTTATTAAATTGTATAAATTTGTAATATTTAATAAACCATTGGCTAATAAAGAAACATGATTAATAATCACATTTTTTTCTTTAGCTAATATTTGCCAAGGAACAATATTAGCATGATGTTCCATTTCAGTAATTATAATATTATCACCATCATTTAAATAATTTCTTCCCCAACTATATGCAACTAAATTTATACTTTCTGTAGTACCTTTAGTAAAAATAATTTCATTAGAAAATTTAGCATTTATAAATTTTGATATTTCAAATCTTGCGTCTTCCATCTTATTTGTAGCATTATTACTTAATGTATGTGTACCTCTATGAACTGAAGAATATTCATTTAAATAAAAATTTTTCTCACAATTTATTACTAAATTTGGTTTTTGTGTACTTGCGGCATTATCTAAATATATTAGATTATTTTCATTTATTTTTTTATTTAATATTGGAAAATCAGATCTTATATTTTCAATAATATATGTCATATATATATGCCATGTAATATATTTTTAGTATAATTTAAAATTAAACTACGTGTAGTTATACACTTTATCTCATTTATTACTGATTGAGCAAAGGCAAATAAAAGTAATTGCCTTGATAAATTATATGATAGACTTCTAGATTGTAAATATAATATCTGATCATTATTGATATTATTAGTGGTGGAACCATGACTACATTTTACATCATCATCATAAATTTCTAATTTAGGATCTGTATATATTTTTGAAAATGGATCTATTAATAAATTATTATTTACCATATTAGCATTTGTTTTAGCAGCATTTTTATTTACTTTAATTAAACCTTCAAATATTCCTTTGCTTTTATTATGTACTATAATTTTATGCAATTGTTTACTTAAACAATTTTTATTGTTGTGCTCAATATAAGTATTTATGTAATTTATATTATTTTTAATTGGTAATGATAAACTATTAGTAAAGACATTGGAATTTATGCCATTTAACTTTGTATATGATTGATTTTTATTAAACAAAGATCCAAAAATTATAACATTATTATTAATAACAGAATTGTTATTCACTGATATATGAGAATATCCAAAATGATAACTATAAAAATTTTCATTTAATAATTTTGTATAATAAAAATTAGAATTATTATTTACATTAATGGATGTATAAGACAAATTAAGATATAAATATTTATCTAAACTTATATAATGTTCTATTACACTACCGACTGAATTATCTCCAATTTCTATATGAAAATTATAATTTATAATATTTAGTATATTTTTTATTTTACTTCCACTAGATATATTTAATATATAAAGTGGTTCATAACAAATTTTATTTTTTGGTAAATTAATTCTTATAATTTTAGAACTTAAATATCTTGTTAAATAATAAAATATATCTCCTTGTTTATTTTTTAATTTATATTTATAATTATAAATTATTTTAATGTTCCAAGGATCAATATTTAAATCACTCATATTTTTATTTAACACACCATCTAAAAAAACTATACGTTTTAAATTATGGGTTAAACTAATTGCATTTAAGTTATATAAATTTATATTTTTAAAATTTGTTGTTCTAAATTTATAAGACAATAATTTATCTATTGATATATGTTTAGTATATTCATTATTTTCAAACAAATTAATAAAATATTTAATCTTTTCCCAATCTAATTTTTCTAAATTAGAGATACTAAATAATTTATTAAAATTTAATATAATTTTATTATAATTTTTATTATTTAATCCATTCATAACCTTTATCTTCTAATTTCTGTACTAAAGAAAAATTACCACATTTAACTATTTTACCTTTGTATAATATATGAATGAAATCAGGTTTAACGTATTCTAAAATACGTTTATAATGCGTAATTATAATAAAAGATCTTTTATTATCTCGTAAAGTATTAATTACATTAGTAACTATTTTTAATGAATCAATATCTAAACCAGAATCTATTTCATCTAAAATACATAAATCTGGTTCTAAAATAGACATCTGTAAAATTTCATTACGTTTTTTTTCTCCACCAGAAAATCCTACATTTACAGATCTATTTAAAAAATCTTTTGTCATTTTTAATGATTTAATTTTTTTATTTATAATATTAGAAAGTTCTAATCTATTTAAAGGCGGTAATTTTCTATATTTTCTAATTGAATTCAATGCAACTTGTAATAATAATTGATTACTAATTCCAGGAATTTCTATTGGATATTGAAATGCTAAAAAAATTCCTTCACCAGCTCTGGATTCAGGATTTAATTCTAATAAATTTTTACCTTTAAAAATTACATCACCAGATAATATTGTATATTCTTTTCGACCTGACAAAAAAGATGATAAAGTACTTTTACCAGATCCATTTGGACCCATTATAGCATGTACTTCGCCGTATTTTATTTTTAAACTTAAATTTTTTATTATTGATTTATTATCAATATTAATATTTAAATTTTTAATTGATAGCATATTTATTTGTTCCTTTTTTTATTTATATAATTATACTATCATCCTACGCTGTGTTCTAAATTAATTGATAATAATTTTTGAGCTTCTACATTAAATTCGAGAGGTAAGTTTGAAAATACATCTTTACAAAAACCATTAACAATCATTGAAATAGCATCATCTTCTACTATTCCACGTTGACGACAATAAAATAATTGATCTTCACCAATACGAGAAGTAGTTGCTTCATGTTCGATTTGAGAAGAATTATTATGTGATTCTATATGAGGATAAGTATTAGCAATACATTTATTCCCAATAAGCATAGAATCACATTGTGTAAAATTTCTAGAATTTATAGCATTTGGCATAATTTTAACTAATCCACGATATGTATTTTGACTTTGACCAGACGAAATACCTTTAGAAATAATTGTAGAACGTGTATTTTTACCTATATGGATCATTTTTGTTCCAGTATCTGCTTGTTGATATCCGTTAGTTAATGCCACTGAAAAAAATTCTCCAATAGAATGATCTCCATACAAAATTACACTTGGATATTTCCAAGTTATATATGATCCAGTTTCTGATTGAGTCCATGACATTTTAGAGTTTATTCCAGCACAAATAGCACGTTTTGTGACGAAATTAAAAATTCCACCAGTTTTATTTTTTCCAGGAAACCAATTTTGTACAGTAGAATATTTAACTTTAGCATTTTTCATTAAAAATACTTCTACTACTGCTGCATGTAATTGATAATGATTATGTGCTGGAGCAGAACAACCTTCAATATAACTTAAATAACTATCTTCGTCAGCTATAATAATAGTTCGTTCAAATTGACCAGTATTAGCAGAATTAATTCTAAAATATGTAGATAATTCCATTGGACAAGATACACCTTTTGGTATATAAACAAAAGTGCCATCTGAAGCTACTGCTGAATTTAAAGATGCAAAAAAATTATCATTAAATGGAACAACACTTCCAAGATACAATCTTACTAAATTAGGATATTTTTGTATTGCTTCACCAAATGAACAAAAAATAATTCCATATTTTTTCAGTAACATACTTTGATAAGTTGTAGATACTGAAACTGAATCGAAAATTGCATCAATAGCTACTTTCTTATTTTTTTCATCAATTGGCACGCCTAATTTATCAAATGTACTTTTTACTTCTGGAGTTAAAAAATTATTCTTATTCTTAGATAAAGGAGTAGAATAATATTTATAATTATTATAATTAATATTTTTATATTGCGCTTTTAGCCAATGTGGTTCTTTCATTTTAATCCATGAATGATAAGCTTTTAATCTAAATTTAAGCATCCATCCTGGTTCATTCCTTTTAGAAGATATCTTATAAATTATATTTTCATTAATACCTTTATTAATCTCATCCGAAATTAATTGTGTATAAAAACCTTCTTTATAATTTTTGTTAATATTATGATTAATTGATTTTGTAATATCTAAAGAATTAAATTCTTGTAACTTATTGTCTTCCATATTTTTACTCAATACTAAAACTTTCACCACAACCACAAATATTTTTTGCTTTAGGATTATTAAATTTTAAAATATAATTTAAACCATCTTTAATATAATCAATCTCTGTGCCATCAATTAATGACATTATTTTTAATGGAATATAAATTTTTATATCTTCATAAGTAAATAATAAATCATTAGATTTAATTTCACTTTCAAAATCAATTTTTTTAAGCATATAACTTAAACCAGCACATCCAGAATTATTTAATGTTATTTTAAAGCCTATAGTTTTATTTTTATTTATAAAAAATCTAATATGATCAGCAAATTTATCAGTAATTGATATGCCTTTATAAAAATTATTTTTATTTATACATTTTAAGTTATATTTATTTTTTTTCATATCATTTATCTCTATAAATATAATTATATATTAAATTTATATACTATTTTAGTAACAAATTTTTTTTATATAATATATTGATTAACTAGTATTATTAACTATTTTAATAAAAAATATTTTTAATAATTTATTTTATATTTGTTAAATATGTTATTCTGATATTGAACTGTTATTATAAATAATGTAAATTAAATTTACGTTTAAATTATCTTATTAAAGCATTGAATTTTAATTTTAATATATTTACACAATTATTTATTAACAAATAAATATCATGCTCTTTTAATGTAGATTTTATATCTTGTATAAATAAACGAATTGAAATACTTTTGTAACCTTGTTTTATATGATTCCCACGATATACATCAATAACTTTAATGTCAACTAATTTATCTAAAATTATATTTTTACATGTTAAAATTATATCCCTTGAAGAAATATCATTTAAAATTATTAATGATATATCTCGACAATTAATTGGAAATTTTGAAATTTTAAATGTATTTATTTCTTTACTTTTAGGTAATTTATCCCATATTAATTCAAAAATAAATACATGATCACGTAAATTTAATTTATTTTTTAAAAAAGGATTAATTGTACCAATTAAACCAATATATTCATCATTAAAATATATAGACGCACTTTGTCCAGGATGTAAAAAATGATGTTTTTCATTTCTAAATTCTATGTTTTCTAATTTACAACAATATTCTAATATTGATTCTAAATCACTTTTTATATCATAAAAATTAAATGTTTTTGTAGAATTTCTCCAACAGGAATCTATTTGGCCGGTTATTGCACCTGATAATATTAAATTTTGTTTTATTTTTAAATTAGATAATTTATCGGGAATAAATGTTAAACCACTCTCAAATATACGGATTGTTTCTTGTTGTCTATGAACATTATAAATAATTGTATTTAATAATCCTGTTATTAAAGATACACGCATAGATGACATATATATAGAAATAGGATTTTTAATAATTAATTGTTTTTGTTGTGGATACAATATAGATTGTATTTTTGGATTTACAAAACTATAAGTAATCACTTCATTGTATCCCTTAGTTACTAATATATTTTTAATATTATTTAAAGATATAGAATTAATTGGCTTTACTTTAATAATTTTAGGATATCTAATATTAAGAGGAATTCCTTTAATATTATTATACCCATAAATTCGCACAATCTCTCCTATTAAGTTTTCTTCTGTAATAATATCAAATCTATAAATAGGTATAACTACTTTCCATCCAAAATTTTTTGATACAGCATAACAAATTGTATTTAAGATGTTTAATATAATGTTATCTTCAATATTTATGCCTATTAATTTATTTAAATTTTTTCTTTTTAAAGATAAAATTCTAGGTGTTGGCATATGTATCTTAGAACATTTATTTATAATGTGTCCTGGATTTGCTTTACAAATTTTTATAAATAACATAGTTGCTTGTTCTATAGCATTAATTTGTAATTTTGGATCAACACCTTTTATATAACGTATAGAAGAATCTGTTTTTATATAACATTTATTAACATTGTTTATAATGCATTCTTTTTTAAAAAATGCACATTCTAAAAATATATTTTTTGTATTATTATTAATAGCAGCATGTGATCCAACTAATACTCCAGCGATAGATAATATTGATGTATCGTCAGATACAACTAACATATCTGATGTTAGTACTAATTTTTTTTTATTTATTATTAGTTTTTCATGTTGTTTTGCTTTACGTATATAAATTTTATTACTTATTTTATCAAAATCGAAAACATGTATTGGTTGGCCAAATTCAATTATTATGTAATTAATAATATCAAATATTATATTTATAGGTTTAATACCACAATTAATTAATTTATTTTGCATCCATATAGGTGTAATATATTTTTTAATATTAATATTTTTTATTATTATCCCTAAATAACGAGGGCAATTTAAATAATTATCAATTGAAATATCAATTGTATAATTTATTTGTACTTTATTTATAAAATTTTTTACATTTTTAATTTTTTTTAAAGGTTTATTTAAATAAATAGATAGATCTCTAGCTATACCAAATATACTATAACAATCAGATCGATTAGATAAAATATTTATATCAAATATATTATCATTAAATTTAATATATTTAGATAAACTATCGCCAATTACAGCTTTATTTGGTAATAGTATTACATCATTAAAATTATTTTTATTAATTAACCCAAGATCTGAGTATTTACATATTATCCATTTAAATTTTTTTTCTACTTCTGAATATATAGAAGCAATAGCTATTTTATTATTAATTTTATATGTAAATTTATTACATATCACATCTAATACATCATTACTAGATTTTTTATTAATTTGTATTTTTAAATTTATATTATTTTTATAATAATATAAATCTATAATTTTTCCTACTATTATAGGAATACTCCAATTATTTATATTGTTTAAATTTTCTACTTGCAAACCAGACATATGCATGTGTTGTATTAAATCATAAATATTACAATTTAAATGAACCCATTCATTTATCCAATTGTGACTAATTTTCATACTTTAAATTCCATTATTTAAATTGACGTAAAAATCTAATATCATTTTTAAAAAATGTTCTTACATCATTTAAATTATATTTAATCATAGCTAATCGTTCTACACCTAACCCAAAAGCAAAACCTGAGTATATTTTTGGATTAATATTTAAATTACGTAAAATATTTGTACAAATCATTCCACATCCAAGTATCTCTATCCAATTATTATTTTTTTTAATTTCAACTTCAGCGGAAATTTCAGTAAATGGAAAATAAGATGGACGAAAACGAATACAAATATTATGTGTAAAAAAACTATACAAAAAATCATATATTAATTTTTTTAAATTAGAAAAATTTAAATTTGTATCTATTGCTATTCCTTCAACTTGATGAAACATTGGGGTATGAGTATTATCACTATCATTTCTATATACACGCCCAGGAGAAATTAATTTAATTGGAGGTTTTCCATTTTTAACGGATCTAATCTGAATATTTGAAGTTTGTGTACGTAATAATATATTTTTATTAAACCAAAATGTATCATGTTCTGTGCGAGATGGATGATATTCATTAATATTTAATGCATCAAAATTATGATATACATCTTCAATTTCTTGTCCAGTTATTGTTTGAAATCCAACATTTTCAAAAAAATTTTCAATATATGAAATTGTATGTGTAACTGGGTGAAATGTACCATTTGTAATTTTATTTCCTAATAAAGTAACATCTAATGTTTCAGAAATAATACTATTTGAGTTATGTATTTTTATTAATAAATTTTTTTGTTTATTAAAAACTTGTTTAAATTTTTGTTTATTTTCATTAATTATGCAACCAAAAAAACTACGTTTTTTTAAACTTAATTTATGTAAATTATTTAATAGTTTATTAAAAAGACCTTTCTTACCTAAAAATTTTATATTTATTTCATTAATTTCTTTAAGAGTTTTAGATTTTTTCAAATTTAAAATTGCTTCTTTAATTAATTTTATTTCTATTTCTACATTTTTTACATTAATCATTATCAATATTCATTTTATATAATCAACAAATAATAATATATTATGTAATTTACTTTTAAAATTTTATATACAAATAAATCATGTTTATTTAGTTAAAAACATTTTTACTTTGTTAGCTAATAATGAAAAAGTTTTTTCATCATTAATTGCCATATCAGATAAAATTTTATTATTAATTATAATATATAATTTTTTTAATCCGTTAATTAATTTACTATAAGATAATCCATATTTTCTAGATGCTGCATTAATTCTAATTATCCATAATTGTCTAAATTGACGTTTCTTTTGTCGTCTATCTCGATAAGAATATTGTCCTGCTTTAATTACAGCTTGATAAGCCGCTCTATATACTCTAGATCTAGCTCCATAATAACCTTTTGCTTCTTTTAAAATTTTTTTATGACGAGAATGAGCAACAACACCTCTTTTTATTCTAGCCATTATATTTATCTCCTATACTTTTAATTATTAGTGAATAATTAAAAATTTTATAAATACGGTAAACAACGTGAAACTAATTTCATATTTGATTTAGACACTAAAGTATTTGCGCGTAAATGTCTTTTACGTTTAGTAGATTTTTTAGTTAAAATATGTTTTAAATTAGCATGTTTTCTTTTAAATTTTCCATTAGAAATTCTTCTAAAACGTTTACTAACACTGCGTATAGTTTTAATCTTGGGCATATTTTTGCCTATATAAAGTTATTTAATAGTATTTAACTGTATATTAAAGTTAAAATATTAAGCTTTTTTGGGAGAAAGTATCATAATAATTTGACGTCCTTCAACTTTAGAAGAGAAAAATTCTATTGTAGATATATTATACAATTCACTTTTAATACGATTAAGAAGATCAAATCCAATATTTTGATGTGTTATTTCTCTTCCTCTAAATCGTAGAGTAACTTTGACTTTATTTCCATTATCTAAAAAACGAATTAAATTACGTAATTTAACTCTAAAATCTCCTTCATCAGTATTAGGTCGAAATTTAACTTCTTTTATATGAATTATCTTTTGTTTTTTCTTTTGTTTTTTTATAGATTTGTTTTTTTTGTAAATAAACTTTCTATAATCCATAATACGACATACTGGTGGTCTAGAATTAGGACTAATTTCTACTAAATCTGCACCGATTGCTTCAGATTTTTTTAATGCTTCATGCAAACTCATTATGCCAATTTGTTCACCATTAATTCCAGTTAAACGAACTTCTTTAACATTGATTTCTTTATTAATTCTATTTAAATGTAATTTATTATTATTTTTTTTAACGTTTTTAATGTTTTATTCCTCCAATGTATAATTAATATCACGAGAATTAATTTTATACTTTAATTTTTTTACAAAATCCATAACTTTAATATTTTTAATATTTATATTATTTCTTAAACGTACTGTAATACTATTATTTTGTATTTCTTGATTACCACAAATTATAATATAAGGGATATTATTTAAATAATATTTTCTAATTTTAAAATTTATTGTTTCATTTGATATATCATATATAACTCTAATATTTTCTTTAAATAATTGATTATTTACATTAATAACATATTGTTTATGATTATGTGATATATTTAATACAACTACTTGTATAGGAGATAACCAAAGAGGATATAATCCTTTATATTCTTCAGTTAAAATACCTATAAATCTTTCAATTGACCCTAAAATAGCTCTATGTATAATTATTGGAGTAACTTTCTCATTTTTTTCATTTGTATAAAAAGCACTTAAACGTTTTGGTAAAGAAAAATCAACTTGAATTGTGCCACATTGCCATGATCTATTTAAACTATCTTGTAAAATAAATTCTATTTTTGGACCATAAAAAGCACCTTCACCTTTTTGAAAATCAAAAGAAATTTTATTTTTTAATAACACAGATATTAAATTATTTTCTGAATTTTCCCATAATTTTTTATCTCCAATATGTTTTTTAGGACATGTAGATAATTTTACTAAAATTTTTTTAAAACCAAAAACACTATATATATCATATATCATTGAAATACATTTATTAACTTCATCAAAAATTTGTTCATTAGTACAGAAAATATGAGCATCATCTTGTGTAAAATTGCGAATACGCATTAACCCATGTAAAGATCCTGAATATTCATTTCTATGACAACTTCCAAATTCAGAAATACGTAAAGGTAAATCTTTATAAGATTTTTTCATCTTATTAAATATTTGTATATGTCCAGGACAATTCATTGGTTTAATACAATATTCTCTATTTTCAGAAGATGTAATAAATATATTATCTGCATAATAATCAAGATGTCCAGTTTTTTCCCATAAATTTTTATCAATCATAAAAGGACTTTTAACTTCTTGATAATTATAATCTCTTAATTTTGATCTTATAAATAATTCTAATTCACGAAAAATAACATATCCATTATTATGCCAAAATACCATCCCAGGAGCATTTTCTTGAATATGGTATAAATCTAATCTTTTACCTATCTTTCTATGATCGCGTTTATCTATTTCAAATAAATAATTAACATAATTATTTAAAGAATCAGTATTATACCAAGCTGTACCATAAATTTTTTGTGATGTTTTTTTATTATTATTTAAATGTATATATGATTTACTTAATTTATATAATTTAAAATACTTACACATCTCTATTTTATATACTTTAGGTATATTATGTATCTGTATATCTGTATATTCTTGATACTTGACTAAAGTTAAATTGTTTTTGCTTTCTATATTATTTAAATAATCTATTTTATAACTTTCATTTTTATCTAAGAAAAAATTATATGCTTCGTCATATTTGACCAATGAATAAATAATATTATATTTTTCATGTATTAATGAATGCATTTTTTTTTCTATTAGACATAAATCATTTTTGGTTAAATAAAAATCTAAATCTATTTTATAATAAAATGATTGATCTATTATACCTCCTAATATCATTTTAGAATTAGGCCATAATTGTTTAATTGATCTACCTAACAAATAAATACAAGAATTTCTAATTATTTTTAATCCATCAGAATCTGTATTAAAAACTAAATCAACATTTGAATCTTTTATTATTAAACTATCAATATCTACTAGTTTCCCATTAATTCTAGCTGCTATACATAACTGATTTGATTTTAAATATATTTTATTTACAAAATCTAATACTGAAATAGGTTGTGCAAAAAAATGTTTATTACCATTAGTTAATGTTATAACAGGCACTTTATTTACTTCCTAATAAAATAATTTAAGATTTTAAATATTATTTAATATTAATTAAGTTAATTAATATTTTAAAAATATATTTCATTTCTCTAATTAATAAAATAATATAATATATTATATATTAATATATATTAAAATCAATACATTGACAATTATTTATACATAAATATAACTCTCAATTTATATAATATAAACATATATAAGATTAAAGTGTTATTATAAAATAATATGTATTAATTTTATGAATAAAATTATATTGATTTATATTTTTGAATATATATTAATAAATTTTGAAAATTTAATTCATGATTTATTAATAAGGAGATATTATAAATGTTTGAAGGTAGTATAGTTGCTTTAATTACTCCAATGAACGATAAAGGATTAATTGATCGTATAAGTTTAAAAAGATTAATTAATTATCATATAATTAATGGTACTAAAGCTATAGTAGTAGTAGGAACTACAGGAGAATCATCTACATTAAGTCAAAAAGAACATCATAATGTTGTTATGTTAGCTTTAGAAATTAGTGATAATCGTATACCTATAATTGCAGGTACTGGAGCTAATTCTACAACTGAAGCAATATATTTGACAAATTCATTTGAGAATAGTGGTGTATCAGGTTGTTTAAGTGTAACTCCATATTATAATAAACCTACGCAAGAAGGTTTATATAAACATTTTAAATTAATAGCTGAAAATACAGACTTACTTCAAATATTGTATAATATTCCTAATAGAACAGGATGTGATTTATTACCTAATACTATATCAAAATTATCAAATATAAATAATATCATTGGAATAAAAGAGGCAACAGGAGATTTAAATCGTGTTAGAAAAATTAAAAAATTAGTTTCAAAAAATTTTTTATTATTTAGTGGTGATGATGCTAGTGCATTAGATTTTATTATACTAGGAGGAAATGGTGTAATATCTGTAACAGCTAATGTTGCGGCAAAAGAAATGTCTAATATTTGCTATTTAGCTAATCAAGGTAAATATAATAAAGCTAAAAAAATTAATGAAAAATTATCATTTTTACATGAGCAATTATTTATTGAAACAAATCCAATTCCAGTTAAATGGGCTTGCAAAATATTAGGTCTAATTAATAATGATAATTTAAGATTACCCATGACTAAATTAAAAAAGCGTTATTATATTAAAGTTAAACAAGCATTAATGAATGCAAATTTAATAAATTAATATCAAATATAATTTTTAATTATTAATAATCATTTATTAATTTTTATTAAAAAATTTTTACTAAAAGTAAATATTAATTATTTTTATAATAAAATATTTAAGATTAATTTATATAAAATGCACTTGATAATTATTAAAATTAAATAAATTTATGTTACTCAAGTAATAAATTACATATATACATATAGTTATATAAATTAAAATGTTATAATATAAATAAATTTGTTACTTTTAATAGTAGTGATAATTTTATGTATTTTGAATAAACATAAATAAGTATTTTACTTATAGTCACTTAATATATTGTTTTTAAAAAAATTTATTTCAGGTATTTAATATGCTTACTAATTATATTTTCATAACTGGAGGAGTTGTATCTTCATTAGGTAAAGGAGTCATAGCATCTTCATTAGCCTCTATTCTTACATCGCGCAAATTAAATGTTAGTATAATGAAATTAGATCCATATATTAATATAGATGCAAGAAATATAAGCCCTATACATCATGGTGAAATATTTGTAACTTATGATGGTTTTGAAACCGATATGGATTTAGGACATTACGAAAGATTTATGGATGTTAAAATGACAAATAAAAATCATTATACTATAGGAAGAATTTATTCTAATGTTCTATATAAAGAAAGAAAAGGTGATTTTATAGGCGAAGCTGTACAAGTTATACCGCATGTTACTAATGAAATAAAAAATAGAATTATTGATCTTGGGAAAAATTATGATATTACTATTGTAGAAATTGGAGGAACAGTTGGAGATATTGAATCATTACCGTTTTTAGAAGCAATACGTCAAATATCCATAGATATTGGTGATAAAAATACTATTTATTTACATGTAACTTTAGTTCCATATTTATCGACTTCAAAAGAACTAAAAACTAAACCTACCCAACATTCTGTACAAAAATTATTATCCACAGGAATACAACCCAACATTATTATATGTCGAACAAATAAAATACTTGCAAATAAAAATAAAGCTAAAATTTCATTATTTTGTAATGTGCCTCAAAATGCTATTTTTTCAGTAAAAAATGAAAATTTAATATATAAGATACCTTTAGTATTACATGATCAGAAAATTGATAAATATATTTGTAATTATTTTAATCTTAATTATCCAGAAGCAAATTTACAAAAATGGGAAAAAATAGTACATAATTATAATATCTCAAAAGATTTAGTAAATGTAGGTATTGTAAGTAAATATATGAAATTACCAGATGCATACAAGTCTATTACTGAAGCTTTACTTCATGCGGGAATTAAAAATAATATCAAAGTTAATATTAAATTCATTGATGCTCAAAATATAGAAAAACATGGTATAAGACAACTTAAACATTTAGATGCAATTTTAATACCAGGAGGCTTTGGTTATAGAGGAATAGAAGGTAAAATTTTATCTGCTAAATACGCAAGAGAAAAAAAAGTTCCATATTTAGGAATTTGTTTAGGTATGCAAATTGCAATTATTGAATACGCAAGAAATGTTTTAAACAAACCAGATGCAAATTCTACTGAATTTATAAAAGATTGTAAATATCCTATAATAGCATTAATCTCAGAATGGCATGATACAAATAATTTTAATAAATTAAGATTTAAAAATTTATGTAATTTAAATGGCTCAATGAGATTAGGTAATTATAAATGTAAATTAATAAAAAATAGTTTAGCTTATAAATTATATGGTAAAAGTATTATTATAGAACGACATCGCCACAGATACGAAGTTAATAATATTTTATTAAAAAATATTAAACATGATACATTGATTGTATCTGGTTGGTCAGAAAATAATAATTTAGTAGAAATAATAGAATATTTAGACCATCCATGGTTTATTGCTAGTCAATTTCATCCTGAATTTACTTCAACACCAACAAATAGTCATCCTTTATTTATAAATTTTATAAAAGCAGCTTTTAATTATAAAATAAAACGTAATTAAACTTGTTTTAAAAATTTTATTATTAACATAATTTATGGAATCATAGTACATGTGTAATATCACAAAAATTATAGGAAGAGAAATTATAGATTCTCGAGGATGTCCTACTGTGGAAGCAGAAATACATACTTTACATAAATTTATTGGATTATCATCTGTCCCATCAGGTGCATCAACAGGATCACGTGAAGCATTAGAATTAAGAGATAATGATATAAATAGATTTTATGGTAAAGGTGTAACTAAAGCTGTAAATGCAATAAATGGACCAATATGTAAAGCTTTACTAAATAAAGATGTTACAGATCAATATTTAATTGATAATATTATGATAAATTTAGATGGTACAGAAAATAAGTCAGTATTAGGAGCTAATTCTATTTTAGCAGTATCATTAGCATGTGCAAAATCAGCAGCTAAATATAAAAATATGAATTTATATGAATATATTGCAAAGTTAAATAATAATACTAATCAATTTTTAATGCCATTACCAATGATTAATATAATTAATGGAGGAAAACATGCAAATAATAATATTGACATTCAGGAATTTATGATTAAACCCATGATTGCTAATAATATTAAAGAAGCTATACAGATAGGCTCAGAAATATTTCATACATTAGGAATTTTGTTAAAAAAATCTAATAAATCTATATCTGTAGGAGATGAAGGAGGATATGCTCCTAATTTAAAATCTAATATAGAAGCATTAGAATATATTCAAGATGCAATTATAAAATCGGGATATAAAGAAAATAAAGATATTTCTATAGCTATAGATTGTGCGGCATCAGAATTATTTAATAATAAAACAAAATTATACTACTTAAAAAGTGAAAATAAAAAATTTAATTCTAAAGAATTTACACATTATTTAAAAAAATTAACTAATTTATATCCGATATCCTCTATAGAGGATGGTTTAAATGAATTAGATATAAATGGATTTATTTATCAAACAAAATTACTTGGAAATAAAATTCAAATAGTAGGTGATGATTTATTTGTAACTAACAAAAAAATTTTTAAAAAGTATATTAATAAAAAAATTGCAAATACTATTTTAATAAAACCTAATCAAATTGGATCATTAACTGAAACATTTTCTGTAATAGAAATGGCAAAAAAATATAGATATAATACTATTATATCCCATAGATCAGGAGAAACAGAAGATACTTTTATTGCAGATTTAGCAATAGGTACACAATCTAATCAAATTAAAACAGGATCAATGAGTAGATCTGATAGAGTGGCTAAATATAACAGATTGATTCGTATAGATGAAATATTAGGAAATAATGTTAAAATTAATAAAAAAATAAACTTTTTCTAATATAAATAAAAATTATTCTTTAAATATATTTTGATTTTTTTTAATAAAATTTTTACACTGAGCTCTATATCTTAGATAATGATCCATTAAAACTATAGCTGTCATTGCTTCAGCAATTGGCACTGCTCTAATTCCAACGCATGGATCATGTCGTCCTCGTGTAATTATTTTTACAGTTTCACCTTTATTATTTATCGTTTCACCTGGTATAGAAATACTTGATGTTGGTTTTAAAGCTATATTTATTTTTATTGGCTCCCCTATACTTATACCTCCTAATATTCCGCCAGCATGATTACTTTTAAAACCATACTTATTCATTTCATCTCTATTTTCATTTCCATATTTATCAACTACTGAAAAACCATCACCAATTTCAACACCTTTAACAGCATTTATTCCCATTAATGCATGTGCTAAATCTGCATCTAGTTTATCAAATACTGGTTCTCCTAATCCAATTGGTACATTATTAATTATTATTGAAATTTTAGCTCCTACTGAATTACCCGTTTTTTTTAATTTTCGAATCATTACATCAAGTTCATTTATTTTACTTTCATCTGGACAAAAAAATTGATTTTGATTTACAAAATTTAAATTATTTAATTTACAACAAATATTCCCCATTTGTGATAAATAACCTTGTATTTTTACATTGCATTCTTGAAATAAATATTTTTTGGCAATAGCTCCTGCTGCAACACGTATAGCAGTTTCTCTAGCTGATGATCGACCACCTCCTCGATAATCACGTATACCATATTTTTTTTCATAACTAAAATCAGCATGTCCAGGACGAAATAAATTTTTAATATCATTATAATCTTGAGATCTGCAATTTGTATTACCAATTATTAATCCAATACTAGTTCCAGTAGTTATATTGTCAAATATACCAGATAAAATCTGTATTTTATCTAATTCTTTACGTTGTGTTGTATATTTAGAAAATCCAGGACGTCTTTTATCAAGTTCATTTTGTATATCTGTTTTAGTAATATATAAGCCTGGTGGCACACCATCTACAATACCTCCAATAGCGAATCCATGTGATTCACCAAATGTAGTAACACAAAAACATTGACCAATACTATTTCCAGACATAATTTTCCTTATTAATATTGAAATATTTATTATATAAAAATTAATTTAGTTAAAATTATATAAAATTATTAAAATAAAATATATTATCTTTTAGAAAATTGAGGACTTTTTCTTGCTTTATGTAATCCAAATTTTTTACGTTCTACTTTACGAGAATCTCTAGTTATAAAACCAAATTTTCTTAATTTTTTTCGTAATGTTAAATCATACTTAACTAATGCACGAGATATACCATGTCTAATTGCACCAGCTTGACCAGAATTTCCACCACCTTTAACTGTTACGTATAAATTTAGTTTGTTTGCCATATTTACTAACTCTAATGGCTGATATATTATCATTTTCGATGTACTTCTTTTAAAATACTGATCAATTTCTATTTTATTAATTGTAACTTTTCCAAAACCATCTTTAATAAATACTCTAGCAACAGAACGCTTTCTTCGACCAGTTCCATAAAATATATTATTAACCATTTTTAAATTCCTATTAAATATTTAAATTTTGTGGTTTTTGTGCTGAATGGCAATGATTAGTTCCAGTATAAATTTTAAGTTTTAATAACATATCACGGCCTAAAGGTCCTTTAGGTAACATACCTTTAACTGCGCGTTTTAAAACTAATTTTGGAGAATAAGACATCATGTCTTTAAAAGAAATTTTTTTTATACCACCAACATATCCAGTATGATGAAAATAACTTTTATCTTTATATTTATTACCAGTTACTATAATTTTATCAGCATTTATTACTATAATATAATCTCCAGTATCAAGATGTTGAGTATATGTAGGTTTATGTTTACCACGGAGATATAATGCTAATTGAGTTGCAAAACGACCTAAAATCTTATTTTTAGCATCAGCTATATACCATATACGCTTAATTGTATGTAATTTTGCAGTAAAAGTTTTCATTTAAAATACCTACTTATTATTTTAGTCATATTATTATAAATTTATGTTTTTAATTATTCTATTTATGCATAAATACATGTCTTGTAAATATTCTTTTTTTTGCATTTCATATAAACGTGATATACAGCGTTTATATTCAAATTTTAATAAATTTCCTATATATATAGAATCTAATGCTACTAAAGATGAAGCTATTAATTTTACACGTCTTAAATATAATTCATCTATCAAAGATAAAAAACGACGAGCTATATCATCTGTTAAATGATTCATTTGAGCAACATTATATATTAATATAATATTAAATTTTTTAGATAAATATACATAGTCATTTTGACTAAAATTTTTATCACATAAATCTTTAAAATCAAAAGAAATTATATTATTTATATATCCTAATGTTTTAAATAAACGATTATTAATTTTTATTAAAAAATTCGAATTTTTATATTTAAAAAATTTTTTATTTGAAATTTTTTCAAAAATATTATTCATTATTTTATTTGTATTATTATTTATAGGTGTAAACCATGCATTAAAAGATGATATATTATTTTTTCTAAAATCTGTGTTTATATCAACATAAATAACATTAAAATTATCTTTTATTTTTTTTATAGTAGGTAAAAATAATTCTCTATTTAAGCCATTAATATATAAATTATCTGGTGATATATTAGATGTTATTACAAATAACATATCTTGATATAATAACTTTTCTAAAATTGATTTAAATAACATTGCATTTGATATGTCTGATATAAAAAATTCATCACAACAAATGATATCCACTGTTTTTTTTATAGAAGATGCAATTAAATCTAATTTATTTTTTGAATTTTCAATTAAAGATATTTTTTTATGTAAAATATTTATAAATGTATTAAAATTTAACTTTAATTTACGCTTCGTTTGTAAACTTTCATAAAATAAATCCATCATCCAAGTTTTGCCGTTACCTACATCTCCCCATAAATATAAACTTTTTATACGCTGTTTTTTTTGTTTTATATTTTTAATTAAATTTAAAAACTCAATAAATAAATAATGAAATAAATTTCTATAGCTGTAACATATATTAAATTTTTGATAAAATTGTTTATGAATTAAATTTAATTTATATATTATATTAGATTGTGTTAGATTTTTTTTATATTTTCCAACTTTTATCATTTTATTATAAAGAGATAATGGAGAAATATAATTTATTTTATTATTTGTAATAAACTTTATGTCTCTTTTAATTCTAGTGTTAAAATATTATATATTATTTTTAATAAAGTTAAATTTAATAATATTATATACTTTTAAATATTTAATAATAAATAATATTTTTATATAAATTAAAATTTACTAATAATGTATATTCATTAATAAATTTATTTATTATTTATATGTAATAACGTACATATTTAATATTAAAATATATAATGTAATTTTAATTTAGTATTAAAATTAAAACAAACTAAATTATCAAGGTAATTTACGCATTTATTTATAAAAAAGTTATTTATTTAATATGGATTATATAGAGCAAGAAATTTTAATATTACGAAAAAAAATTAAAATATGGAATAATTTATATTATTTAAAAAATTTTTCTCAAGTTTCTGATAATATATATGATTATTCTATGAATAGATTAATTAAATTAGAACGTATGCGTCCTAATTTGGTTAACAAATATTCACCCACAAAACTTGTAAATAATAGTATAAGTAAAAATTTCAATAAAATAAAACATAAAATACCAATGTTATCATTGAATAATGTTTTTTCAAAAGATGAATTTATTATATTTACAAAAAAAATATCTAAAATTGCAAAATATAACCAACATAATTTACGTTATTGTTGTGAATTAAAATTTGATGGTATAGCGATAAGTTTATTTTATAAATATGGTAAATTTATACATGCTGCGACTAGAGGAAATGGTAATATTGGTGAAAATATTACAAATAATGTATTGATTATAAAAAATATACCAAAATTTATTAAATATAATAGTGAAATTGATAATACAAAACAATTCATAGAAATACGTGGCGAAATTATCATGTCTAAAAAAGAATTTAATAAATATAATAGTGAATTAAAAAAAAATAAGAGTAAAATATTAGTCAGCCCTAGACATACTGCATCTGGTCTTTTAAGACAATTAAACTCAAATGTAATTTATTTAAGAAATTTAATATTTTTTTGTCATAGTATTGGGTTATCTCAAGGATATTATTTACCTAATAGTCATTACGAATGTTTGTTAAAATTTAAAGATTGGGGTATACCAATTAGTAATTATAATAAAATATATTTTCATTCAAAAGATATTTTAGATTATTACAATAATATAATAAAAATTAAAAAATCATTAAATTTTTATATTGATGGTATTGTAGTTAAAGTAGATTCTAGATATTTACAAACAATATTAGGAAATTCTTATAAATATCCTAGATGGGCTATTGCTTATAAATTCAAATCACAACAAAAATTAACAAAAATTGTGGATGTAAATTTCCAAATAGGTAGAACAGGCCAAATAACACCAATTGCTAAATTATATCCTATATATATATCAGGAATTTTAGTTAAAAATGCTACATTACATAATATAAATATAATTAAGAAATTAGATTTAATGATAGGTGATACTGTTTTAGTGGAATTTATTAGTGGGATAATACCTAAAATTTCAAAAGTAATTAAATCATATAGATTAAATAATAAAATAAAACAAATAATTATTCCTAATAAATGCCCAAAATGCCATTCTAATATAGTTTTAAAAAATAATTTAATTTTTTGCCCAAATATACAATCTAAATGTATTAATCAATTACATAAAAAAATAGTTTATTTTGTTTCAAAAAATGCTATGAATATATCTGGTATGGGAAATAAATTAGTTAATCAATTAATTAAAATAAATTTAATTAAAGATATTCCAGATTTATTTAAATTAACTTATAATAAATTAATGAATGTAAATAGAGTGAGTTCTAAATTAGCAGTTAAAATATTAAATGAAATAAATAAATCTAAAAATACAACTTTAGATAAATTTATATATTCTTTAGGAATCAAATATGTAGGTAAAGTTACATCAATAAATATATCTCAATTATTTGATTCAATAAATGAATTAATTAAAATTGATTTTGAATCAATACATAATATTAAAAATATAGGTAAAATAACTGCGACTCATATATATCAGTATTTTAATAATAAAGATAATATAAAATTGATTAATGATTTATTAAAATTAAACATTATTATTCAACCAAATAAAATAAAACATATATCTAATATTTATCATAAATCAAATATTTTTAAAGAAAAAAGTATTGTTATAACAGGTAAAATAGGAAGATTAAGTAGAGATGATATAAAATATAAATTGATAAAATTAGGGGCAAAAGTAAGTAATAATATTTCAAAGAAAACTGATATGTTAATTGTTGGTAAAAATTATGGCAATAAATTATTAAAAGCTAAACAACTAAATATAAAATTAATATATTATGAAGATATTATAAATATTTTAGAAGAAATAATTTAATTTTAATTGAAATTTTTTTACATTTATGAATAATATAAATATATATAACTACTTAATTTTAAAAAATTATTACAATGAGAAAAACATGGCATTTTTATTTTAAAAAAGAAAAAATTAAACCTTACTTTAAAAATATTTTTTATTTTATTAATAAACAAATACAAAATAATATCATTATTTATCCTTATAAAAAAAAATTTTTAGTGCATTTACTTTTACAAAATTACACGAAGTGAAAGTAGTAATTATAGGTCAAGATCCTTATTATAGAGTTAATCAAGCAAATGGACTTGCATTTTCAGTAAATTACAATACTGCTATACCTCCTACATTAAATAATATTTTTAAAGAACTTAAAAACGATTTAAATAATTTTAAAACTCCAAGACATGGATGTTTATATAAGTGGGCATTACAAGGAGTATTGTTGCTAAATATGATATTAACTGTAGAATCTGGTAAACCTCGTTCTCATACAAATATAGGATGGGAAATTTTTACTAAACAAATTATTAATATTATTAATATGAACCTTAATGGTATAATATTTTTATTATGGGGAAATTATGCTAGTAAAATGATAGAAATAATTAATTTAAAAAATAACTATGTATTAACATCTTCTCATCCATCTCCTCTATCAGCTCATAGAGGATTTTTTGGATGTAAACATTTTTCAAAAACAAATTTTTTGTTAAAAAAGCAAAATAAAACACCTATAGATTGGAAATTATAATTTTATTTAGCTTTAGATACTGAAACCATCGCTGGACGCAATAATCTACCATTTAAAATATATCCTTTTTGTATTATACTGACAATATAGTTAGGTAAATAATCATTAGATTCAACAACAGTTATGGCTTGATGTATTTCAGGGTTAAATGGAACATTTATTTCGTTTACTTCATCAATTCCAAATTTACTTATAGTTTTTAGAAATAATTTTAAAGTTAATTTAATACCTTCTATTACAGCGGAAAAATCACTAGTATTATATGATTTTAAAGCATAATATAAACTATCTATGATTGGTAGTAATTCATTAGAAAAATTTTCTAAAGCAAATTTATTAGCTTTTTCTATATCTTTTAAACTAAAACGCTTTATGTTTTCTACTTCAGCTTTAGCACGTAATATAATATCACGTTCACGTTTTTTTATATTTATTAATGTTTCTTCGAGATCTAAAATTTTTTTATTTTGTTTATGTATTAAATTTATAAAATTTAATTTATCTTCTTGATTTAAACCATCATCTTTTAATAATTTTTGTTTAATATTTTTATTTTTTTTATTATTTACCATATATTTATCACCTATAAATATGAATTATAATTTAAATAATTTATCAATAAATACATTTAATGATAATATATTTAATATTATAAATTTAATATAAATTATATTAATCATTTTTAACAAGTTTAATTAATTTAGGCTTATATATTAAAATATATTAATTATATATACAATATATATATAAATATTTATTAATATAAAAAAGTTTATGAAAAATTAATAAATATTTATTTTTGTATAAATTTAATTCTAAATAATACTTATTAAATAAATTTTTATATAATTTTATATTTTATTACTAATATAGTATTATTACTAATATTCATTAACATTATTTTAATTACATAGAAAATGGTTTATGATTAGAAAAATTATATTAATAATGATGATTATTACAACTTCTATTTTTATATTAGGATTTTCTGAACTATATAAACAGAGTAAAAGTAATAATCCACAACATAAAAAATATTATAAAAATAGACATATAATGCTAGTTAGTTCTGGAATGACTAAAAAACAAGCTATAGATGCTTTAGGACAGCCTCTATTTAAGGATCAATTTATTAAAAATAAATGGTATTATATTTTAATAAGAAGACACAAACAATTCATTAATGAAAGCAGATTAGTTTTAAATTTTAATGAAAAAAATTTATTAATTGATATGGTTTTTCTAAATTGTATATAATATTTTATTTAATAAATTTATTAGAATAAAATATATATGATATCTAAAAAAATGATAAATATAAAATTAATTACAATTAATAAAAAAATTTTTTATTCATATTATATTAAAAAAGAATTTGAAGCAGGAATGCTATTAAAAGGATGGGAAGTTAAATCTATAAGATCAGGAAAAATTAATATTATAAATAGTTATATTTATATAAAAAATAATTCAGTATATTTAACTGGAACTAGTTTTGGTGTATTACATACAACACATGTAAAATCATCAAGTACTATACGTGATATAAAATTACTTTTAAATTCAAATGAAATAAAATTATTAAGCGGATTTATTAGTAATAAAAATTACACAATAGTTGCAATTTCATTATTTTTTAAAAAATCTTGGGTTAAAATTAAAATAGGTGTTGCTATAGGTAAAAAAATATATGATAAACGTAGTGCAATTAAAAAACGTGAATGGGAAATTAGTAAAAATCGATTAATAAAAATGCAAAATTTATAATTAATAATTGTTTACTTAAATATTAATTTATGGTATTAATTATATTTTTGGGGCTGTTTTGGATTTGACAAAATTTACAAAACCTAAAGTGCATGTCGAGGAAGGTTTGCCTCGTAAAAAAACCTAAGAAAATAATTGCAAATAATAATAATTATGAACCTTTTGCATTAGCAGCTTAGTCAGATTAAAAACCTGAAGGTTCTCCCTTTTTTATTTTTTCTTTTCTCTTAAGAACTAAATAAAATTTTTAAAGGGTATAAACAATAAGAGATATCAATAAATTTACTTCCATATGTATTTTTATTGTTAATTTTATATGGATGGCTATTAATTTTAGTCCATTAGATATTAATAGTAAGATAAAATATTGGAATAAACATGTAGTACTTGTGGCTTAGAGATTTTGGACGCGGGTTCGAATCCCGCCAGCTCCATATAATTACATACTATAAAAAAGATATCCAAATAGGTTCTATTCCTGATTTATATCTTGACATAAACAATAATTTACCGTTTGTTTGATTAATTTTATAAACTGAAATAAAATTAGATTTTTGACCAGCAGATATTAAAAATTTTCCGTTTTTATCTATATTAAATCCATGTGGTTGATGTTCTGTTAATTTATAACTTATTAATTTTAAATTTTTACCGTTATCTAATATTTTGAAATGAATTATAATATTTGCATGTCTATCAGTACAATAAAGCCATTTATTATTTGGTGTTATATGTATATCAGATGACCATATTGAATTAGATTCAATTTCTTTAGGAAAAATTTTTATTGAATGTAATATTGAATATTTTTTATTATTATTAATTTTTAATATATTAACAGTGCCATTTAATTCATTAATAATATAACAATATTTACCATTGGAATGAAATGCAATATGGCGAGGACCAGATCCAGGTTTTACAGAAATAAAAGTGTATTTTAAATTGATTAAACCATTTTTATGAATATCATAAATTCGTATTTTATCTTCTGTTAAACATGGTATTAATAATGTATTATTAATAATATCTATATTAATAGAATGACAATTAGTAACTTCGCTTAACAATTGCATAGGATATTCAGTGATACCTGTATAGGTAATAAGACTAACACTTAAATTGCTATCTTTATAAGATGCACAATATAATTTATCATTTAAAATATTAAGATAAGTTGGGCTACCTAATATTTTACTTTGACCTATTTCATTTAATAAACCTCTATTATTAATATAATATACAATTACTTTGTAATTTGGACGTACTCCAATATATAAATAAGGCTTTTTAGGATGAATAATTATGGATTTACAATAACCAGATGTATGAACTATTTGTATTAATTTTAATATTCCAAAATAATTAATTTTCCAAACATGTATTTCTTTACTTAAATAATTTGATACATAAAATATTTGATTCATTTAACTATGTTACCTTATATAAATTTTAAGTAATTTAATACTAAAAATAAAAAATTTATATATTTTTAAAGTTGAATTTTAATTATTGTTATTTTTTTAAATTAACAATAAATTTGTATCTATTTATCTTAATATGCTAACTTATTTTAATTATTGTTATTTTATTAACATAAATATAATTTTTAATATTAGATTATAATACATTTATGTTATATATAAATTTCAATATCGTAAAAATAAACTTAATTAATATTAATATTTTAATAAAAGGAATATAACATGGTTATGAAACATGTTGGAGTTATTGGAATGTCTGTTATGGGTAGTAACTTAGCAATTAATATTGCGAAAAATGGTTATTATGTTTCTATTTTTAATAGAACTTCTAAAAAAACTGATAAAGTAATATTTAATAATCCTAAAATAAAATTAATTCCATTTTATGATATTAAATTATTTATTAAGTCTATTAAACCACCTAGATGTATATTTTTAGTAATACAAACAGGACCTAGTATAGATGAAATTATAAATTTAATTAAACCTATTTTAAATAATGGAGATATAATAATTGATTTTGGTAATTCTTTCTTTAAAGATACTATAAAACGTTATAAACAACTTAAAAAAGAAGGATTAAATTTTATTGGAGCAGGTATTTCAGGTGGGAAATACGGAGCTTTATATGGCCCAGCAATTATGCCTGGTTGTAATAAACATGTATATAAAATGGTGGAAGAAATATTTACTAAAATTTCTGCTAAAAATTATGATAACGAACCTTGTGTAAAATATATTGGTCCTAACGGTTCTGGTCATTATGTAAAAATGATACATAATGGTATTGAATATAGTAATATGCAATTAATTGCTGAATCATATTTTATATTAAAAAATATGCTTAATATAAATAACCAAAAATTATCATTTATATTTAATAATTGGAATATAGGCGAATTAAATAGTTATCTTATGGAAATTACAAAAAATATTTTTATTAAATTAGACGATAATAATAGTTATCTTATAGATAATATTTTAGATATAGCAGATAATAAAGGAACAGGTAAATTATCCGTTATAAATTCTTTAGAAATTAATGAACCATCTAATATAGTTGCATCAGCTGTATTTTCTCGTTTTTTATCTTTTATGAAAACTGAACGTATATTATCTTCAAAAATTTTAACTGGACCAAAAGTTGTAAATATTAAAGATAATAAAAAATTGATAATTGAGAAAATACGTAAATCTCTTTTCTTTTGTATAATTATATCTTATACACAAGGATTTTCTCAATTAAGATCAGCATCTAATAAGTATAATTGGAATTTAAATTATGAAAATATTGCTAAAATTTTTAGACAAGGATGTATTATTAAGGCAAAATTACTAGAATATGTTGTTTGTGCTTATCATGAAAATAAAAATTTATATAATTTATTATTATCTCCGTATTTTAATAATATAGCAAATAACTACAATCAATCATTGCGTGATATAATTAGTTTATCAGTACAAAATGGTATACCAATTCCTGCATTTTCTTCTGCAATATCTTATTATGATAGTTATAGATCAAGTGTATTACCAGCTAATCTTATTCAAGCTCAAAGAGATTATTTTGGAGCACATAAATATAAACGTATAGATAAAGATGGTATATTTCATACTGAAAAATGGATAAATTAAATAATTATAAAAATAATAATTATATGCATTTAGATAAATTAGGTAATCCAGAAATTTTAGCTGCTTGGTTAATTTGTTCATTTGGAAATAATAATATAAAATTATAACTATTCATATTTTTTACGTATTTTGTTAATATACGCATTGTAGGTAAAACATTATATTTAATATAAAAATATCTAAGAAAATAAATAACTTTCCAATGTTTTTTTGTTAACTTTATATTTTCTAGTAAGGCTAATTTTATAGCTATATTTTCATTCCAATCAGTATTTTTAACTAAATATCCGTCTTTATCTATATAAACTTTCTTATTATTACATATTATAAACATTATATACCTTAAATAAAATTTATTTTAATTAACCTTACAATATATAAATGTTAGTTTGTATATTTTAGGGTTAATTTTATATTGAAATTTAATTTTATAATAATTTTATGTTATGATAGTGATTTTAAATATATGAAACTTATAATATATATTATTAAATATATTCAAATAAATATTTAATTTCTTTGGAGGAGTGGCTGAGCGGACTAAAGCATCGGTCTTGAAAACCGACGAAGGTAAACCTTCCGTGAGTTCGAATCTCACCTCCTTCGATGAATTTGTATTTTAAATTTTAGTCGAAATTTATTATTATTTAACAATAAATATATGAAAAAATATTTAGTAGGTGGTGCTATACGAGATTATTTATTAAATCTACCTGTAAAAGAAAAAGATTGGATTGTTGTCGAATCAACAGTTAATGAAATGATAAATAAAGGATTTAAAAAAGTTGGTAAAGATTTTCCTGTTTTTTTACACCCAAAGAATAAAGAAGAATATGCTTTAGCAAGAACTGAAAAAAAAATTAGAAAAGGATACACAGGATTTATATGTAATATAAGTAAAAATATTTCTTTAGAAGAAGATTTATATAGAAGAGATCTTACTATTAATGCTATTGCTTGTGATAAATATGGGAATATAATAGATCCTTATAATGGTCAAAAAGATATAAAATATAAAAAATTACGTCATATTTCAAATGCATTTAAAGAAGATCCACTCAGAGTATTAAGAGTAGCAAGATTTGCTGCTCGTTTTTTTCATCTTAATTTTAGTGTAGCGCCAAAAACTATAAATTTAATGAAACAGATGATAAAAGAACTTAAATATATATCGCCAGAAAGAATATGGAAAGAAACTGAATTAGCGTTATCTACTAAAAATCCACATATTTATTTCAAAATTCTTAAAGAATGCAATGCATTAAAAGTTTTATTTCCTGAAATAAATTTTTTATTTAAAAAACCTAAAATAACAAAATGTCACGCAAAAACAAATTTTGGTATTCATACATTTATGGCATTATTTGTGATATCGAAATTATCGACTGATATTAAATTAAGATTTTGTGTTTTATTTCATTATATTAATAATTATAGTATTTTTAATAAAAATAAATATCAATTAAGATTTGAAAATTTTAATAATTTTTGTAAAAGATTAAAAATACCAAATACATTACAAATATTAACTAAAACAATTTTAAAAAATTATGACTCCTTTATTTTTGCTAAATATTTAACATCAAAAAAAATAATAGAACTATTTGATTCTATCAATATATGGAGATATCCAGAAAGATTAAACGAATTTACGTATATTTGTTATGCTGAATCTGTGGGTTGTAAAAAGTGTGAATATAATGTATATATACAAAGTAAATTTTTGTTTAAAGCATTTAATATTGCTAAATTAGTTACAACATTATCTATAATTTCAGAAGGTTTTACTGGATCTCAAATTAGTAAAAATTTAAAATTACGTAGACAAAATATTTTAGATAAATTTTTGATTAACTATTACAAAAAATAATTTATCATAAAATTTATTAACTAAGTTGGTTTATTTCTTTTTATAATGATACTAACATTACCTATATTATTTAAGTTTTGATTTTTACTAACCTTAATAATCACCCAACTAATATTAAATTTTGTTATTAATAAATCAGCTGTTTCTTCTGCAACTCTTTCTATTAGTTTAAATTTATTATTTTTTATAAAATTATATACACTGTTAATTACAGTAACATAATTTACACATGAACTAATTTTATCTTTTTTTGCATATGGTCTAATATTGATTCCTAATTTAATATCTAAAGTTAATTTTTGAGTTATTTCTTTTTCCCAACTATAAATTCCAATAATAGTCATAACTGTTAACTTTTTAATAAATAGTATATCCATCATAAATAAATCATACAATATAAAGTTATTTTAATTTAATTGAATAATTGTTTAAAAAATTCATTTTATTTCTTCTAAAGACCATTTAGGTTTTATAGAAACAATTAATTTATTACAAAAATTTTTTCTTAAACGTATCATACCAACAAATGCTATCATAGCTCCATTATCAGTGCAATATTTGCGATTAGAAAAAAAAATTTTAGATTTTCTTTTGTACATTATTTTATATAAAGTTTTGCGTAATTTTAAATTTGCACTAACACCGCCAGCAATAACTAAATTATTTATTCCAGTAATTTGTAATGCTCTTTCGCACTTTACAGAAAGAATTTTGATAATAGATTCTTCAAATGCATACGCTATATTAGCGCGAGTTTGATAATCATTGTTGCTTGTTTTAATAATATTTGCTGCATAAGTTTTTAATCCAGAAAAACTAAAATTTAATCCTGATTGAATTAAAGGACATGGAAATTTATATTTACCTGGAATTCCAAATTTAGCTAATTGTGATAACTTTGGTCCTCCTGGATAATTTAAGCCTAGAAGTTTAGCTGTTTTATCGAAAGCTTCTCCAACTGTATTATCTATTGATTTACTTAATATTTCATATTGTCCAATATTTTTAACTTTAATAAGTTGCGTATGGCCTCCAGATATTAATAAGGCTATCAAAGGAAATGTTAAAGATCTATTTTCTAACATTGGTGTTAATAAATGTCCTTCCATATGATTAATAGGAATTGATGGTATATTTAATGCATAAGCTAAAGAACGACCAAAAAGACTACCAACTATTAATGAACCAACTAATCCAGGTCCTGATGTATATGCAATTCCATTAATATCTTCTTTTTTTAAAGAAGCTTGTAATAAAGATTTTTTAAATAGTTTTACAATTTTCATTAAATGATATCTAGCTGCTAATTCAGGCACTATTCCACCATATTTAGAATGTAAATTAGATTGACTATATAATTGATTAGCAATCAATCCTCTTTTTTCATCATAAATAGCAATACCAGTTTCATCACATGAAGTTTCAATTCCTAGAATACGCATATTAAATATTTATGTACGTTTTAATAAAGAATATATCTTATATTTTACTACTTATATATTTTTTATAAAAGTAATTTAATTACAAATTAAATATGTAAAAATTTACATATATTTAATATTAATGTATAATTAATGTAAAAATAATTTTTAATAAAAAATTAATGGTTTTTAATTAAACCATTAGATATAATATTTTTTTAAAACTAGGTAATATAATGAAATGCCAATTATTAAAATAAAAGAAAATGAACCCTTTGATGTTGCTTTACGCAGATTTAAAAGAACATGTGAAAAATCAGGAATTCTTTCAGAAATTCGTCGTCGTGAATATTATGAAAAACCAACTATAGCAAGAAAACGAGCTAAAGCATCTGCAATTAAAAGATATGCGAAAAAATTAATTCGTGAAAATTCAAAAAAAATTCGTTTGTATTAATTTATTTTTAAATGATTTATATTTTTAACATAATTAATAAAATTAATGAAAAAATTAATTCCACAAAGTTTCATTCAAAAAATATTAATACATACTAATATTGTTGATATTATCAATTCCAAGTTAAATATAAAAAAACAAGGAAAAAACTTTTTTGCTTGTTGTCCATTTCATAATGATAAAACTCCATCATTTAGTATCAATGAAGATAAGCAATTTTTTTATTGTTTTGGATGTAATATTCACGGTAATGTTATAGATTTTTTAATTTATTATGATAAATTAAATTTTGTAGAAGCAGTAAATTTTTTATCAATATTTAACAATTTTAAAATATCATATTCTAACAAAAAAATAGATGACAATTTTGTAAAAATACAAAATATATATAATCTTTTAAAAAAAATTAATTATTTTTACCAACAAAATTTAATTAAACATACATCAAAATATGCTAGAAATTATCTAAAAAGTCGAGGTATAACAAAAGAAACAATCCAAAAATTTTCTATAGGATATGCTAATAATAATTGCAATGAATTAATAAATAAATTTGGTAACTCGCTTATATTTTTAGAGTATTTAAAAAATACTGGTATGATTTTTTTTTATAAAAAATGTAAATATTATGATTTATTTCGTAATCGTATAATGTTTCCTATTCGTAATAGTATAGGGAAAATAATAGCATTTGGTGGTAGAGTATTAAATAATAATAAACCTAAATATATAAATTCTTCAGAAACATGTATTTTTCACAAAAAAAATGTATTATATGGTCTATATGAAGCTAAAAAAGAAAATTTAAAAATAGATAAATTATTATTAGTAGAAGGATATATGGATGTAATTTCATTACATCAATTTGGAATTACTTATGCAATCTCTACTCTTGGTACATCTATTACAGATCTCCATTTTAAATTATTATTTAAAACTACAGATGAAATTATTTGTTGCTATGATAGCGATAAATCAGGTAAAAAAGCAATATGGAGATTATTAATTAATTCATTAAAACATATAACTGATGGTAAAAAATTAAGATTCTTATCTCTTCCAAATAATACAGATCCAGATATGTTAATACATAAAATTGGTAAAAATGAATTTGAAAAATATATAATTAATTCTAAACCTTTATCAGAATTTTTATTTGATATATTAAAATCAAAAATTGATCTTTCTATATTGGAAAATAAAGTTAAATTATATACTTTAGCTGTAACATTGATTAAAAAAATATCAGGTAATGTATTGCGTTACTATATGATGAAGAAATTATATTTGTTACTTAATATAGATAGTAATAATTATATTATTAAAAATTTAAAAAAAAATGAAATAAATAATATTTATAATATATATATTCCAAAATATAAAACTATAGATATATTACTAAATTTAATTATAAAAAATCCAAAATTATCAACTTTAGTTCCTGATATTGACGAATTTACACAGAGTGATCTTAATAAAGATATATTTTTATTTTTTAATATAGTTAAGTTATGTAAATCATGTGGTAATATAACTACTAATTATTTATTAAAGATATATAAGAAAAATAATATTTATTATTATATAAAAAATACATTTACATATACATATAACATGTCTGAAAATATAATGAAACAAGAATTTCTTGATTGTTTAAATCATTTATATAAATTAATACTTAAAAATAATCAAATAAAATTAATAAATCGTGAAAAATTATATGGATTAACGCAAAAAGAAAAAAAAGAAATATGGTTAATAAATAAATCATTATCAAAGTTTTAATAAATTAATTAATGTTTTTCAATAAAAGAACTTTTAACATTAAAAATAACTATAAATATGGATTTTAATTTTATGAATGATGATTTAAAATTGAAAATTAAATTTCTTATAAATTTGGGTAAAAAAAAAAATTATTTAACTTTTGATGAAATTAATGATTTTTTATCAAAAGATATTATTTATTCAGAAAATATAAATTTAGTTATTAAAATATTAAATAATTTAGGAATTAAAATAATTGAAGATGTTCCTAATTCTAATAATTTAACATTAATGCAAGATTTATACGATACATACGAAGAAATATCAGATTCTTCCGAAGAACAAGTTCTATCAAATGTTCATTTAGAATCTGTTACTACAGATCCAGTAAGAATGTATATGAAAGAAATGGGTATTGTTAATTTATTAACACGTAAAGATGAAATAGATATATCTAAAAAAATAGAATTCGGTGTTAATATAATACAAAATTCATTCTCAAAATTTCCTAAATCTATTAAATATATTTTAAAACAATATGATTTAATTAAAACAGGTCAAATGTATATTTCTGATATTATAACAGGATTTATAGAAACCAAAAATAACGAAAAAATTACATTTTCTTCTAAATATAACGTAGATATTCCATATAATACTTTATATCAATTAAATCAATCTCATAATGTATACGAAGAAAATAACCGTTACAATCATATAATAAATCATGAATTAATTCATATAAAATTTTTAGAGTTAAAAATATATTATAAAATATTTAAACAAAATACATTAAAAAATAAATATTTATCTTTTAATAATGAAATGTGTATGATTAATACATTTAAACAATTTAAATTTGTTCCAAAATATTTTAAATATTTAGTAAAAAAAATAAAAGAAATAGCATTAAATATAAAAAAACAAGAAAAAATAATAATTAAATTATGTATAGATATCAGTAATGTACCTAAACAAAATTTTAATACTGTATTTAAAAATAATGAATCTAATGTAAATTGGCTATGTACTTTAATTGATATGAATCAAACATGGTCTTTTAACTTAAATAAAGTTTATAATGATATATTAATTAGAATAAAAAATTTACGTAAAATTGAAAATAAAACTGGATTAAGTATAAGTAAAATAAAAAATATATATAAAGATATTTTAGTAGGACAATATAAATCGAAAATTGCAAAAAAAGAAATGGTTGAAGCTAATCTAAGATTAGTAATTTCAATAGCTAAAAAATATACTAATCGTGGTTTACAATTTTTAGATTTAATACAAGAAGGAAATATTGGCTTAATGAAAGCAGTCGATAAATTTGAATATCGTCGTGGATATAAATTTTCTACTTATGCAACATGGTGGATAAGACAAGCAATTACTAGATCAATAGCAGATCAAGCAAGAACTATAAGAATACCAGTTCATATGATTGAAACTATTAATAAATTAAATAGAATTTCTAGACATATAATTCAACAACTTGGTAGAGAACCTACTCCTGAAGAACTTGCTGAAAAAATGTTAATATCGGAAGATAAAATTAGAAAAGTTTTAAAAATTTCCAAAGAACCTATATCCATGGAAACTCCTATAGGAGATGATGAAGAATCGCATTTAGGAGATTTTATTGAAGATAATAATATTAAATTACCAATTGATGAAGCTACTTCTGAAAACTTACGTGCTATAACAAATAACGTGCTTGCTTGTCTTACAACTAGAGAATCACAAGTATTAAGAATGAGATTTGGTATTAATATGCATACTGATCATACATTAGAAGAAGTTGGTAAACAGTTTGATGTAACGCGTGAACGTATTCGTCAAATTGAAGCTAAAGCTTTAAGAAAATTAAGACATCCTAGTAGATCAGAAATTCTGAGAAGTTTTTTAGATAATTAAAATACATTATTATTAAAAATAAAAACTTTTTAATAAATTAAATTTATTCTATTTTTATTTAAAATTATTTTATTAATTTAAATAATCTATTTAAAAAATTACATTAAATTATCATATAAACTATTCATTATCCAAATAGATCCTGTTATTAAAATTAAAGTTACTAATATAGTAAATATAAAAGATATATAAAACCATTTTTTTTGTGAAAAATCAAAAATATGAATAAAATATATTAAATGTACTATAATTTGAGTTATACTACTTGCAAGTATTACCAGTAGTAATATTCTATTACTAGCAAAATTTAATTTAATACTAACAAATGGAATTATAGTTAATATTATTGATAATAAAAAACCAAAAAAATAAGGTTTATATAAAATATATGTGGATAATTTATTTTTAAAATTTGATAACATTTAAATTACTCCAATTAAATATACCATAGTAAAGACACATATCCATATTATGTCTAAAAAATGCCAAAATAAACTTAAACATTTTAATCTGATTGTATTGATTTGATTTAATCCATTTTTTTGTATATGTGCAATCATTACAATTAACCAAATTAATCCAGATAAAACATGTATTCCATGTGTACCAACTAATATAAAAAAACTAGATAAAAAAGCACTTCTACTTGGCCCATATCCTTTTAGTATAAGTAAATTAAATTCATTAATTTCCATTAATATAAATGATAGTCCCAATATAAATGTTAGTATAAGCCAAAATTGTGTTAAATTTTTATTTTTAAATGCAACAGATATCATACTCATACTATAAGTAAAACTGCTACTTAATAATATTAAAGTTTCTTCTAATACTAAATTTAGGTTAAAAATATCTTGACCAGATGGTCCGTCAAATATATTTTTATTTAATACAAAGTATACGGCAAATAATGATGCAAATAAAATACAATCACTCATTAAGTAAATCCAAAAACCTAATAATTTAACGTCTTCTGTATTATGATTTTTTATATAATTAATATTATCATTAAGTATGATGTTATTTGTCATTTTTATTACCTAATTTAATTTTGCATTTATTGAAATTAATTTCAATATTTTTTACATCATTTTTATGTATATAAAAATTTGTATTTTCATTAAAACTATCTATAATCCACATAAATATTATACTAATTAAACTAAAAATAGATAACCACCATATATGCCAAATTATAGAAAATCCAAAAAATAAACTAAATATGTATATTATAAATCCAAAATTAGTATTTTTTGGCATATGAATTGCAGTATATTTAATCTTATTTATTTTTTTATTTTGTTTAAAATACCAAAATGCATCTAATTGATTATCAACGTTTGGTACTTTAGCAAAATTATATACAGGAGGAGGAGAAGCAATAGACCACTCTAATGTTCTTCCATTCCATGGGTCGCCAGTTAAATCAATATTTTGATTACGATACATAATACTTACAATAATTTGTATAATTTGAGAAACTATTCCAAAAGATATTATTATTACACCACATGCAGCTAATGTAAGTAATTTATGATATGTAACATCAATATGTTCACTTAATCTTCTAGTCATGCCCATAAAACCTAATATATATAATGGCATAAATGCCATATAAAAACCAATAATCCATAACCAAAATGAAATTTTACCCCATTTTTCATTTAAATGAAATCCAAATGCTTTTGGAAACCAGTATGTCAACCCTGCAAAACAACCGAATAATACAGCTCCTATAATTACATTATGAAAATGTGCTACTAAAAACATACTATTATGTAATACATAATCAGCACCTGGTATCGCTAATAACACACCAGCAGCTCCTCCTATAGAAAATGTAATAATAAATCCAATAGTCCATAACATCATTGAATTTAACGAAATTTTACCACGATACATTGTAAATAACCAATTGAAAATTTTAACTCCTGTTGGTATAGCAATAATCATCGTCATTATTCCAAAAAAAGCATTTACATTTGCACCAGAACCCATAGTAAAAAAATGATGTAACCATACGCCAAACGATAATATAGTTATTGCTATAGTTGCCCATATTAAAGATGTATAACCAAAAATACTTTTTTTAGAAAATGTAGATACTATTTCAGAAAATATTCCAAATGCAGGTAATACTAATATATATACTTCAGGATGACCCCAAGCCCAAAATAAATTAATATACATCATCATATTACCACCACAATCATTTGTAAAAAAATGAGTGTTAATATATCTATCTAATGTAAGTAATGTAAGAGTTGCGGTTAAAATAGGGAAAGCAAATACTATTAAAATATTTGTACAAAGAGCTGTCCATGTAAAAACAGGCATTTTCATAATTGGCATATTTGGAGCTCTCATTTTTAAAATTGTAGTACAAAAATTTATTCCTGTAAGAGTAGTTCCAATACCAGCTATTTGAATACTCCAAATCCAATAATCTACTCCTACTCCAGGACTATTTTCAATTCCAGATAATGGAGGATAAGCTGTCCATCCTGTTTGAGCAAATTCACCTATTCCAAGAGAAATATTCATTAATACTGCTCCAGAAACAAATAACCAAAAACTGATAGAATTTAATAAAGGGAATGCTACATCACGAGCACCAATCTGTAATGGTACTACAAAATTAATTAATCCAATAATAAATGGGGTTGCCATAAACAGTATCATTATTACTCCATGAGCAGTAATAATTTGATTATAATGATGAGGTGTTAAAAATCCTTTTGAAACTGTATTTGATGAACTCAATACTTGATGAGCCCTCATCATAATAGCATCAGCAAAACCTCTTAAAAACATTACACAGGATACAATGATATACATAATTCCTATTTTTTTATGATCAACTGAAGTTAGCCAATCATTCCATAAATAAGTCCATTTACCTAAATAAGTAATCATAAATAGTATACAAAAAGTAATTACAGCAATTACTGATACTGTAATCATAATTATTGGCTCATTAAATGGTATTGATTTTAATGTTAGTATTCCCAGCATTTTGTGATTCTCTTTTTTGAGGTAAATTATAATTTTTTGTATAATTAAATTTATTTAAAATATATTTAAATAAATTATATCTAATATTAGAAAAATATTGAACTTTATTAAAATAACTATCTTTAGAAATATTTTCATATTCATTAATAGTATTTATTTTATTTGGGGATAGTTTAATTTTTTTAATCCATTTATTAAATTTATCTTTATTTGGTTGTACAATTACATTAAATTTCATCCCAGAAAAACCATTTCCACTGAAATTTGAAGATATACCTTTATATATACCAGGTTCATTAGATATGATATTTAATGTAGTTTTCATACCAGCCATAGCATATATTTGACTACCAAGTTGAGGAATAAAAAAAGAATTCATTATTGAATTTGATGTAATCAAAAATTTTATAGGTGTATTAATTGGAAATGATAATTCATTAATTAAAGCAATATTTTCTTTAGGATAAATAAATAACCATTTCCAATTTAAAGCTATTACTTCTATGGTAATAGGTTGTATACTAGAATTTAATGGTCTTTTAGGATCTAAAATGTGACTTGATTTCCAGGTTACTATAGCTAGTATAATAACAATTAATATTGGAATGGTCCATATAATCAATTCTAAAGTATTAGAATGTGAAAAATTAGGATCATAAGTATTAGAGTACATTTTATTATATCTATAAGCAAAAAAAATAGTTAATATAATTACAGGAATTACAATTATTAACATTAATCCTATTGATATGAATATTAATTCACGTATATTATGTCCAACTTGACCTTTAGGATTTAACAAAACTATATTGTTACATCCACTGATTAAAAAAGTTAATGCAATAATAAAAATAAATGATAATAAATTATATTTTTTAATTAATTTCATTTCATGAGATCTCAGCTATATATTTAAAAATAAAATTATTTCAAATAGTTAATAACTATTAACTTACAGATAGTATTTAATATTTTTAAAAAAATAGTATTTATATATTTATATAAACATAATTTTGTATAACTTTAAATATATTTATATAATATTTATAATATCTTTTTGTAAAAAATATTTGTAATAATTTATAATTAATTTTGAATAACATTAAAAATATAGTTAATATTTTTATTTAATTAAATATATTAATTATTATTAATATAGGTTATATTTATATAATATAAATTTAGTAAATATTTTTTATATTTATAATTTTATATATAATTATTTAATTATTAAATATGAAAATTAATTTTTAATTAATTTGAAATTTATAAAATTAAATTTTATTAAAAATCTATCTTAAGGAGGCAACAATGTTACATCGTGAAAGATGTAATTGTTATTCATCTATGATGACATTAATTCCTATGGTTGTAGAACAAACTTCACGTGGAGAAAGATCATATGATATATTTTCACGATTGTTAAAAGAAAGAATTATTTTTTTAACAGGAGCAATAGAAGACCATATGGCTCAATTAATTATTGCGCAAATGATGTTTTTAGAATCAGAAAATCCTAAAAAGGATATATATTTATATATAAATTCACCTGGTGGTATTATTACTTCTGGATTATCAATTTATGATACAATGCAATTTATAAAACCAGATGTTAATACATTTTGTATGGGACAAACAGCTTCTATGGGAGCCTTTTTATTATCAGCTGGAGCTAAGAATAAACGTTTTTGTCTACCAAATTCACGTATTATGATTCATCAACCATTAGGTGGTTTCCAAGGTCAAGCCAGTGATATAGATATTCATGCTAAAGAAATATTAAAAATAAAACGTAAAATGAATGAATTAATGGCTAAGCATACAGGACAAACTATTGAAACAATAAATAAAGATACAGAAAGAGATCGTTTTTTATCTTCTGAAGAAGCTATTAGTTATGGATTAGCAGATGAAATATTAGTTAATCGTTTATAAAAATTATATTGTTTAACTTATTTGTTAAGTGATAACTAATTTTTATTAATAATAATTAATATTTTAATTAACAATAATTTAGGAGTTTTAACCATGGCAGATAATGATATGGATGGTTTAGGTAAACTATTAAGTTGTTCTTTTTGTTCAAAAAACCAAAAAAATGTAAAAAGACTAATAGCAGGGCCATCAGTATATATATGTGATGAATGTGTAAATTTGTGCAATAGTATTATACAAGAAGCATCGAGAGATATAGTTGATAATGTGGATATTAATAAATTACCAATACCTGAAATTATTAAAAATAAATTAGATAATTATGTTATAGAGCAAGATAAAGCTAAAAAAATATTAGCAGTATCTGTTTATAATCATTATAAAAAATTAAGAAATATGAAAAAAATTAATAAAGTTGAATTAGGTAAGAGTAATATTTTATTAATTGGACCAACTGGTAGTGGTAAAACAATTTTAGCTGAAACATTAGCTAGATTTTTAGATGTACCTTTTACTATTGCTGATGCAACTACATTAACTGAAGCTGGATATGTTGGTGAAGATGCTGAAAATATCATTCAAAAACTTTTACAAAAATGTGATTTTGATATACAAAAAGCACAAAATGGTATAATTTATATTGATGAAATAGATAAAATATCTAGAAAATCTGATAATCCTTCTATTACGAGAGATGTATCTGGAGAAGGCGTTCAACAAGCATTATTAAAATTAATAGAAGGTACTATAGCATATGTACCACCTCACGGCGGAAGAAAACATCCACAACAAGAATTTTTACAAGTTGATACTTCTAATATTTTATTTATATGCGGAGGGGCATTTGCTGGATTAGAAAAAATTATATCTAAAAGATTACACATTAATAACAGTATTGGATTTAGAGCAACTGTAGATATAAATGAAAAAAATAAATTAAATAATAAAATTATTAAACATGTAATACCGGAAGATTTAATTAAATTTGGATTAATACCAGAATTTATTGGTAGATTGCCAATAATTGCTAATTTAAATGAATTAAATAAAGAATCATTAATAAAAATATTATATAAACCAAAAAATTCTTTAGTTAAACAATATCAAGTGTTGTTTAATTTAGAAGGAGTAGAATTAGAGTTTAAAAATGAAGCTTTAGTGGCTATTGCAACAAAAGCTATAGCTCTTAAAACTGGAGCTCGTGGACTAAGATCAATAATAGAAAATATTCTTTTAGAAACTATGTATAAATTACCTTCTAGAAAAAGTATAATTAAGAAAGTCATAATTGATGAAGAAGTAGTAACAAAAAAATCTAATCCATTATTTGTATATGGATATCGTAAAATCAAAAAAGATATATATATTAAAGTTTAATTATTTTTTATATTTAAAAATAGTTTTTTACATAAAAATTAATAAAAAATAAAATCCTGGCGGTTACCTACTCTCGCATGAAATATCACACTACCATCGGCGCAACGATATTTCACTTCTGAGTTCGGAATGGATTCAGGTGGGTCCATCGCGCTATTACCGCCAAGAAAAATTTATTTTTTAT
>JBLLJR010000002.1:0-60393 GCA_047692235.1 Enterobacterales bacterium | reverse complement strand
TTTTCTCGATGCCGCTCGACTTGCATGTGTTAAGCTTGTCGCTAGCGTTCAATCTGAGCCATGATCAAACTCTTAAATTAAAAACAAAACATACTATTAACTAAAAATTATCTACTTTAGATAATTTAGATTGAGTGCTTATATATTATAATTATGTTAAAGAACAAACTTCATAAAAAATACAAAAAATACATATAAATATGTAATATATTGTAAATACAATATATTAAATAATCAAGTATTAACTAATTTTATATTTATATAAAAATATAAATTTAAAAATTTAATATTTATTTAATAAAAATATTTTATATAAATTACATAATTAAGTTAAATAAAATTCATATAAATAAATAATAATAACAAATATATAAAATTATTTAATTTAAATATATAAAACTTTTTGTATATTTTAAATATACATTATATAATAACATTAATATAATTAATGTAAATATTACAAAACAATATTAATATGTAATATATAATATTAATTATTATTTTTAATTTACTTGAAATCAAAAGAATCGCTAAAAATACGTTTATATAGTGCATTACATTTAAAAAATAAATTTTGTCTAGCAATTTTTGAAATATGAATATTCCCAGAAATATATATATCATACTCATTAAGTTTATGGTAATCGTTCATAACTTCTTGAAAAGCTACTCCAGTTCTACCATGCCATCCATGATGAATGTTTTCAACTAATGGGAAAAAAGAAAATTGTTTATTGTTTTTTTTAAGATTGTATAATTCTGATAAATTATAAAAATTATATATTTGTTTAACATTCCAATAAAAATATAATTTCCTATATGTTTGATATTTTAAAACAGTTAATAAAATAGATCTTGCATAAGAGAAACCTGTACCTCCAGAAATTATTATAATTGGTCTCCGTGTATCTTTACGTAACCATGCATTACCATAAGGTAAATCAATTAAAATTTTTTTTCTTGTTTTTATATATTCTATAATTTTTTTATTATCTAAATTATTTCTGGATATACCAATATGTAATTCAATATAAGATTTATTAGTTGGTATAGAAGCTATAGAAAATGAATATTTATAATAATTATTAATTATTATTTTAAGATATTGTCCAGCAAAAAAATTAAAATTACTCTCTGGAATAATTTTAATTTTATATACATTAACAGAAATTTTTTCTATAGAAAATAATATAGATGACATAATTGTCATGAAATATAATCCTTTTTATTTATATTAAAAATATAAATATTATATATAATTTAATCAAAATACATATATTTTTATATAAAGTTTTAAATTACATATTTGAAATATTATAAAATATTAATATATAAATTAATTAAATAAAAAATGAAAAAAAAATTAATTATAATAGATGGTTCTTGTTATTTATATCGCGCATTTTATGCATTACAGTCTATGAAAAATAGATTTCATGAATCAACAGGAGCAATATATCTAACATTAAATATGATTAAAAATTTACTAAAAAAATACCCACATAATTATGTAGTTATAATTTTTGATTGTACAAATAAAAACTTTAGAAATGATTTATATAGCAAATATAAGAAAAATAGATTGCCAACTCCAAAAAATTTACTTTTTCAAATAAACCCGCTTATTAAATTAATTCAATATATTGGGATACATACAATAACTAATATTAATACTAATGTAGAAGCAGATGATATAATTGGATCTTTATCAAAAAAAATGTCAAAAAGTGGTATAAAAGTACTTATTAGTACTTATGATAAAGATATGATACAACTAATCAATAATAATATATATATTACACATCATACATCTAATTGTATTTGGAATGTAGAAAAAATAAAATTAAAATTTGGATTTAATCCAAAATTATTTGTTGATTATTTAGCATTAATTGGAGATAAATCTGATAATATACCAGGTGTAAGTGGAATAGGTGTAAAAACTGCTTCAGAATTATTAAATAAAATAGGTAAATTAAAATTAATTTATAAAAATTTAGATAAAATATATAATTTATGTCTTCGTAGACCTAAATATATAGTAGATAAATTAAAGAATAATCACAGTCACATTTTACTTTCATATAAATTAGCAAAAATTAAAACTAATTTTTTAATTAATATTAAATTGAGTCAATTAAAAATAAAAAATTCTACTTTTAATAAACTAAATTTAATTTTAGAAAAATATAAAATTAATAAAATATTAATAGAAGATATTAAAAATGTAATTTATTAAAATTAAATAATACTTTTAATATATAAAAATTTTTAAAGGTTATTTTTTTTTAACCATATTAATAATATAGAAATTGATGCTGGTGTAATTCCAGAAATTCTAGCTGCCTGTCCTATTGAATATGGTTTATTATAATTAAGTTTATAAATTGCTTCATTAGATAATCCATGAACTAAATTATAATTTATATCTTTTGGTAATATACGTTTTTCATTTAATAAAAAACTTTCAATTTCTTTTTTTTGACGATCTATATACCCGTGATATTTAAATTGAATTTCGATTTGTTCTGATACTTGCTCATTAACAAAAACATTTTTAAATATATCTAAACACATCAATTGTTTATAGTTAATATCTGGTCTTTTAAGCAAGTATTCTCCATTAATAGACTTTTTAAATGATTTATTTAAAATTTTAGTTAATAAAATATTATTATTACTATTAGGATGTATATAAGTATTAATTAATATATTTTTTCCTTTTATAATTTCATTTTTTTTAATACAAAATTTTTTCCATCTATAATCACTAACTAAATTTAAATTTCTACCAATTTCAGTTAATCTTAAATCTGCATTATCTTCTCTTAATATTAATCTATATTCTGATCTAGAAGTAAACATACGATATGGTTCTTTTGTACCTAATGTACATAAGTCATCTACTAATACTCCAATATAACTTTGATCTCTTCTTGGGAACCAACCATTTTTATTTAAAGCTGTTCTAGCAGCATTTATACCAGCGAGAATACCTTGAGCAGCAGCTTCTTCATATCCAGTTGTTCCATTAATTTGGCCAGCTAAGAATAAATTTTTAATTATTTTACTTTCAAGAGTTAATGATAAATCTCTAGGATCAAAAAAGTCATATTCTATTGCATATCCAGGACGAGTTACATGTGCATTTTCTAATCCTGAAATAGATCTTATAATCTCAACTTGAGTATTAAATGGCAAACTTGTAGATAATCCATTTAAATATATTTCTTTACTTGTTAATCCTTCTGGTTCTAAAAATATTTGATGAGATGTTTTATTATTAAATTTTACAACTTTATCTTCAATCGAAGGGCAATATCTTGGTCCTATACCATCTATAACTCCAGAATACAATGGACTATTATTTAAATTTTTTCTTACAATGTCATGTGTTACATTATTTGTATGTGTAATATAACATGGAATTTGACGCGGATGATGTTTAACTGATCCTAGAAATGAAAATACAGGTAATTTTGTATCTCCATATTGCACTTGTAATTTTTTAAAATTTACACTACGAGAATCAATCCTAGGAGGTGTTCCAGTTTTTAGTCTACTAATTCTAAATGGCAACGAATGCAATTTTTGAGATAAAGATGAAGAATGATTGTTAAATTGATTAAATATATATTTATTTAAACCTATATAAATTTTACTTTTTAAAAAAGTTCCTACAGTTAATATTGTAGATTTGGAATAAAATTCTATGCCAATTTGTGTAATAATGCCAATTATTTTATTATTTTTAATAATTAAGTCTTCTACATTTTGCTGAAAAATACTTAAATTTTTTTGATTTTCTAAAGCACATCTTATATGTTGTTTATATAATATACGATCTGCTTGTGCTCTAGTAGCTTGTACTGCTGGACCTTTACTAGCATTTAATATTCTAAAATGAATACCAGAATAATCAATAGCTTTTGCCATTATTCCATCCATAGCATCTATTTCTTTTACCAAATGACCTTTACCAATTCCACCAATTGCTGGATTACATGACATTTGACCTAAAGCATCAATACTCTGAGTTAATAAAAGAGTTTTACATCCAATACGAGCTGCAGCCATAGAAGCTTCAGTACCAGCGTGACCACCGCCAATCACTATAACATCAAATTTATTTGAATATGACATATATAATTAATCTCATAAAATTATTTAATTAAATTTATACTTATTATAATAAGTAAATTAATTAATTTTAAATTATACAAACTTATTAATAAATTTTTAAAAAATATTTATATATTTAATATAAAAATAAATACTAATTATTTTTTATTAATTTAAGCCAATTTAATACCCATTTATTAATTAATAAATTTTGATCATATAAACTAATAGAATCAATTTTTAATATTTTATATATCATTGTAGCCTGAAGTTTAATTAATTGAGATGCAATTAAATCTATAGCTCGACAAAAAGTATCATATTTAGTACTACCAATACCAATAGCTCCAAATTTTACATTAGGTAACAAAATTTTTTTACATTTTATTTCATTAAAAAAATATTGTAAATTATCAGGTACATTACCATCACCATATGTAGATGTAATTATAAGCCATATATCATAATTTTTTAATATATCTAATTTTTTACCACCATGAAACATAGTTGTATTTATTTTTTTGTTTTTAATCAATGATGACACATTTTCTGCGATTTCTTCAGTATAACCAAGTGTACTACCAGTAATAATTACTATATTCAATATAATATATCCAATAAAAATTTAATTACAAAAATATTTTAATCAATTATTTTTAATAAAATTGAATTTTTTGTATTTTTTAATTTTATAATTAATAATTATTAAAACATGAAATATGATGTTGTTTTTTAATTTTATCAAATTTTACATAAAATAAATTAGATGTTAATATAAAGTATTAATTGGTGGTGAAATCAATTGCACTAAAATTAAAAAATTAGTACTAGAGGAGAATGATAATGACAATTCTAAGTCATACGTTAGGTTTTCCTAGAATTGGATTATATAGAGAATTAAAAATAGCTCAAGAAAATTATTGGTCTGGTAATATTTCACAACTTGATTTAATAAATGTTGGTAAAAATTTACGTATTAAACACTGGGAAAAACAAAAAAATTTAGGAATTGATATTCTACCAGTAGGTGATTTTGCTTTTTATGATCATGTATTAAATACATCTATGATGTTAAATAATATTCCAGAAAGACATATTGATAAATTTAGTAAAAATAATATAGATACCATGTTTAGAATTGGACGTGGTTCTGCTCCAACTGGTCATAAAACATCTGCTTCTGCAATGTTAAAATGGTTTAACACAAATTATCATTATATAGTACCTGAATTTATTAAAAATCAAGAATTTAGTTTAAATTGGATGCAATTATTCAAAGAAATTGATGAAGCTTTATCTTTAGGTTATAAAATAAAACCAGTATTACTTGGACCTATTAGTTATTTATGGTTAGGCAAGGTTATAGGAAAATCGTTTGATAAATTATCATTATTACCATCTCTGATTATAGTATATAAACAAATATTAAATGAAATTTATAAAAAAAAAATACAATGGGTTCAAATAGATGAACCAATACTAGTTTTAGAATTACCAGAAAAATGGAATAATTCATATTATTTAACTTATGATAAATTACAAGGATATTCTAAGATATTATTAACTACATATTTTGATAGTATATCTCATCAAATAAATATGATTAAAAATCTTCCAATAGATGGTTTACATGTTGATATTACAACTGGAAATAATAACTTAGAATCGATACATTATAATTTACCCTCAAAAATAACTTTATCTATTGGTGCAATAAATGGTCGTAATATTTGGAAAGCAGATTTAAATGATCTATTTGATAAAATATTCCCATTAATAAAAAAAAGAAATATTTTACTAGGAACATCTTGTTCATTACTACATTCTCCAATTGATTTAAATATTGAATCTGAATTAGATGAAGAAACAAAAAATTGGTTATCTTTTTCTGTACAAAAGTGTAATGAACTTAAAATATTAAGTAATGCTTTAAATAATCCTAACAAAGAAAACAAAAAAATTATTAAGATCTACAGTGTACCTATTAAATCTCGAATTTATTCTACTAAAGTTCACAATAATAATGTAAAAAATCGTTTAGATAAAATTAATAAAATTAATATTAATAGAAAAGATTCATATAATATTAGATATAAATTACATAAAAAGTATTTTAAATTACCAAAATGGCCTACTACAACTATAGGTTCTTTCCCTCAAACAGATGAAATAAGAAAATTAAGACGTGATTTTAAATCAAAAAAAATAGATTTTAAAAATTATAATAATTCTATTAAAGAACATATAAAAAATAATATTTTTGAACAAGAATCTTTAGGATTAGATGTATTAGTTCATGGAGAATCAGAACGTAATGATATGGTAGAATATTTTAGTGAATATTTACATGGTTTTATATTAACACAAAATGGTTGGGTGCAAAGTTATGGATCAAGATGTGTTAAACCACCTATTATTTATGGTGATATTAGTAGACCAAAATCTATTACAACTCAATGGATAAAATATGCTCAATCATTAACTAATAAACCAGTTAAAGGTATGTTAACAGGTCCTATAACAATTTTATGTTGGTCATTTGTTCGTGAAGATATAACACGTGAAATTATATCAAAACAAATAGCTTTGGCATTAAGAGATGAAGTTTTAGAATTAGAATCATCAGGTATTAGAATTATACAAATAGATGAACCTGCACTTCGTGAAGGTTTACCTTTAAAACAATCACAATGGGTAAAATATCTTGAGTGGGCTGTCAATTCATTTAAATTAAGCTCTTCTGTAGTAAAAAACACCACGCAAATACATACACATATGTGTTATTGTGAATTTCATGATATTATTGATGCAATATCTAAATTAGATGTAGATGTAATAACAATTGAAACATCTAGGTCAGAAATGAAATTATTAGAAGTATTTAAACAACATCAATATAAAAACTCTATTGGACCAGGAGTATATGATATACATTCTCCTAATATCCCAAGTGAAAAATACATTTTAATGTTATTAAAAAAAGCTTCTAAATATATATCAACAGATAAATTATGGATAAATCCTGATTGTGGATTAAAAACTAGAAATTGGAAAGAAATAAGATGTGCTATATATAATATGGTTGAAGCTGCAAAAAAAATAAGATGTATGTAAAAATAAAATATACAAAAACACAACAATGTAACTTGTTGTGTTTTTGTATATTGGTAATATTTAAAATGTTTTTATTTAAACAAATAAAACATCAAGTATTTAAACATTTACCTGTATTATAGTTGTGATAATTAATATATAATTTATATATGAATTATTTTATTTAGATTTATCTATATTGATTAAATCAGTAATAGTTTTTTCGTAAATTTCAGCAGATAAACATATAGACTCATGTAACGAAGGATGAGCATGTATAGTTAATGCAATATCTTCGGCATAACAACCCATTTCAATAGCTAAACATATTTCTCCAATTATTTCACTGCCATTCGTACCAACTACTGATCCACCAATAATTCTATTTGTTTTTTTATCAAAAATTAATTTTGTCATTCCATTACTACACCCAGAAGCTATAGCTTTACCAGAAGATTTCCATGGGAAAACAGCAACTTCAAAATCTATTGCTTTATTTTTTGCCTCTTTTTCTGTTAAACCAACCCATGCAATTTCAGGTATTGTATATACAATAAATGGAATTACCTTAGCATCAAAAAAATACTTTTTACCAGAAATAATTTCAGCAACTAATCTACCTTCGTAGGTACTTTTATGCGCTAATAATGGATTTCCAATAACATCTCCAATTGCATAAATATTAGAAATATTAGTTCTCATTTGAGAATTGACATTAATAAATCCTTTATCATTAATTTTTAACCCTATTTTATCAAGATTTAATGAATCAACGTTTGGTGACCTACCAACAGCTATCAAAATAGCATCATAACATTTTATGTTAGTATTAAATTTATCTAATAATTTAACATATAATCCTTCTTTCTTGGGAACTATATCTATAACCTTAGTATTTAATATTATATTTATAGAATCTTTTATTGAATTAGTAAAAACATTTATTAGATCTTTGTCAGCATTTTGCATTATCTGTTCATGAACTTCTATAATATCTACTTTTGTACCTAAAGAACTATATACAGTAGCCATTTCTAAACCAATCGCACCTCCCCCTAAAATCATTAAACGATTTGGTATATTTTCTAATTTTAAAGCATCTGTAGAATTCCAAATACGTTTATCATTATTACATTTAGCAATAATAGATGGCCTAATAGAACTAGACCCTGTTGCAATAATAGCTTTATCAAAATTGACAATAGTTATTACATGATTTTTATCTTCTACTTTGATAGAATTAGAATTGATAAATTTACCATAACCATGTATAATTTGAACTTTTCTTATTTTTGCCATATTTAATAAACCATATGCAATTTTATTTATTATTTTATTTTTCCAATTATTTATTTGATTTAAATTAATTAATGGAGTATTTGAAAAAATACCATTTTTATTTAAAATTTTAGATTCTTCAATAACTTTTGCAATATGTAATAAAGATTTTGATGGAATACATCCAACATTAAGACATACACCACCAAGTTTATTATAATTTTCAATTATTACTGTTTTAAAACCTAAATCAGCACAACGAAATGCTGAAGAATAACCACCAGGACCGCCTCCTATTACAACAATTTGAGTATTTACTTCATTTATACCAGACATTAATGACCTCTGTTATTTATATAAAAATGTTATTAAAATTTTAATATATTTATGTATTTATATGTAAACTATAGCTACATAATTAAACAACGAATATCTGATAACATATCATTAATATATTTAATAAATATAGCTCCATCATAACCATCTATTACTCTATGATCATATGATAAAGATAATGATACCATAAGTCTTGGAATAAATTTTTTATTTATCCATATTGGTTGAATTTTAGCTCTTGATACACCCAGTATAGCAACTTCTTGTCCATTAATTATAGGAGTAAATATATTACTAACAATACTTCCAAGATTAGATATAGTAAAATTTCCACCGCTAATATCATATGTATTAAGTTTTTTGCAATGAGATTTTTTTATTATATTAGATAATTCAAATGATATTTCAATAATACTTTTTTTATTTACATTTCGTAACACCGGAACTACAAGACCATAATTAGTATTTACTGCAATACCAATATTTACATATTTTTTTAAAATTAAAGATTCTTTATCTAAAGATAGAGAACTATTAAATTTAGGAAATTTAACTAATGCTTTAGCTACTGATTTAATAATAAAAATTAAAACTGTTATTTTTATATCAGTATTATCTTTTTGAAAATTAATATTTTGATTTTTCCTAAATGATTCTAAATCAGTAATATCAACTTCATCAAACTGAGTTACATGTGGAATTGTAATCCAATTATGATATAAATTTTGTCCAGATATTTTCTTAATATTACTTAATTTAGTTACTTCAATTTCACCAAATGAGTTATAATCTATATTATTTATATAATTTCCATTAAATGTTTTTTTATTTTTGTTATAAATATTATATTGATCAATAGCGTTTTTAATATAATTATTAATATCTTCTTTTGTTATTCTACCTTTTCGTCCAGAACCATTAACTAAAGAAATATCTATATTAAATTCTCTCGCAATCCTTCTAATTATTGGAGTAGCATGATAATTTTTATTGTTAACTACATATTTGTTTTTATAAAATATATTATCATTTTTAATTTTTAAAATATTATTTTCATGTATAATATTTTTTTGTTTTATATTATCATTTTTATTTTTTAATTTATTATCAATAAATGTTGAAATTAAACTTATTAATATAACTACTTTATTATAACGAATTATATCTCCAATTTTTACTTTTATATTTTTTACAACACCATGATATGGTGAATATAGTGTATAAATGGTATTTATACTATTTTTAAATTTTAAAATTGGTTGTTTTTTTTGAATAATATCTTCTTTTTTTACTAACATTTCTAATATTTGATATTTATCATTTTTTAACCCATAAATTTTAATTTCTTTTTCTTTATTACGTTTTTTATCAATACTATATTGACAAATTTCTTTTTTTATAGATTTTACTTTATAAGTATTATCTTTAAATAACATTATTAATGTTCCTGTTTTAATCTTATCACCTATCGATATTTCTATAGATTCAATAATTCCATTTATTGGAGATGGAACATCTAAAAATATTTTATTTCCTTCTAAAGATATAAGTGTTTCATTTTGTTTAACAACATCACCTACTTTAAACAAAATATCAACAACTTCTAATTTATCTGAACCTATATCTGGTACATTAACTTCAACAGACATAATTTACTCTAATTTAAATTAAAATTGGATTAATTTTATTGGGATTGATATTTAATTTATTAATCGTTTTTTTAACTATATTCTTGTTAAAAAAACCGCATTTAGATAACATATGCAACACAGCTACTATTATAAAGCTATCATTTACTTCAAAATAATTACGTAAATTTTTTCTACTATCAGAACGACCAAAACCATCTGTACCTAGAACATAAAAATGTTTAGATGGAATAAATTTCCTAATTTGTTCAGAAAATAACTTTATATAATCTGTTGCAGCAACAGCAGGACTTTCATTCATTACTTTTGATATATAAGGAATTTTAGGAGTTTCAGTTGGATTTAACATATTCCATCTATCACAATTCTGCCCATCTCTTGCTAATTCAGTAAATGATGTAACACTATAGACATCTGAACTTATATTATATTCTTTGGATAAAATGCGAGCTGCTTTTCTTATATATTTTAAAATAGATCCAGATCCAAGTAATTGTACTTTACATTTATAACCTTGTAAAGTTTCTAATTTATATATACCTTTTTTTATACCTTCTTCTGAATCATTAGGCATATTTGGCATTGAATAATTTTCATTAGTAATTGTAATATAATAATATATATTTTCTTGATTATATCCATACATTCTATGTAACCCATCATGTATAATTATAGCTAATTCATATGCATACGAAGGATCATAAGAAATACAATTAGGTATTGTTAAAGATTGAATCTGGCTATGACCATCTGCATGTTGTAAACCTTCCCCATTAAGAGTAGTTCTACCGGAAGTACCACCTATTAAAAAACCTCTAGCTTGTTGATCCCCAGCTGCCCATAATAAATCTCCAATTCTTTGAAATCCAAACATAGAATAAAATATATAGAATGGAATCATAGGAAAATTGTTTGTACTATAAGATGTAGCTGCTGCTAACCATGATGCAGCTGCACCTAATTCATTAATACCTTCTTGTAATATTTGACCTTTTTTATCTTCACGATAATATATGATTTTACCATAATCTTGTGGTACATATTTTTGACCATTACCATTATAAACACCGAGTGTATAAAATAAATTTGACATTCCAAATGTACGAGCTTCATCAGAAATTATTGGAACCAATTTATCTTTAATGTAATTGTCTTTTAAAAGAATATTCAATATTCTAATAAAAGCAGTAGTTGTAGATATTTTTTTAGTTTGTTTTTCTAATAAAGAAATAAAATTTTTTAATTTAGGTAATTCAATAGAATTAGTAAAATTTTTTAATCTATAAGGTACATATCCATATAATTTTTTACGACATTTATGAAGATAATTATATTCTTCTGAATTTTTATTTAATTTAATATATGATAATGATTTAATTTGATTATCTGATATTTGATTTAAATTAAAACGATCACGAAAATAATATAAATCATTAATGCTCATTTGTTTTATTTGATGTGAAATATTCATGCCTTCTGCTATTTTACCCATGCCATAACCTTTTATAGTATGTACTAAAATAATGACTGGCTTACCTAAAGTATTAGTAGCTTTTTTTAATGCCGAATATATTTTTTTATAATCATGTCCGCCGCGATTTAATGACCAAATATCATTATCATTCATATTTTTAACTAAACACTTAGTTTCATAATATTTACCAAAAAAATGTTTACGAATATATGCTCCGTTAGTTGCAGTAAATTTCTGATAATCTCCATCTACTGTTTCATCTAATAATTTTAACAATTTTCCAGATGTATCTTTATTTAATAAATTATCCCATTTATCACCCCAAATAACTTTTATAACCTCCCAGCCAGCTCCTAAAAATTGATTTTCTAAATCAAAAATAATTTTTCTATTCCCCGATACTGGTCCATCTAATCTTTGTAAATTACAATTTACAATAAATATTAAATTATCTAATTTTTCTGATGCAGCTATAGATATAGCTCCTTTTGATTCTGGTTCATCCATTTCTCCGTCGCCAATAAATGCATATACAGTTTGATTATTAGTATTTTTTAATCTTCGATTATGTAAATATTTTAAAAATTTAGCTTGATAAATAGCTGATATTGGTCCTAACCCCATAGATACTGTTGGAAATTGCCAAAATTCAGGCATAAGTTTTGGATGTGGATAAGATGGTAACCCATAACAGTTTGTTTCTTGCCTAAAATTATTCATTTGTTCTTCTGTAATTCTGCCTTCTATAAATGATCTAGCATATATACCAGGAGCACTATGACCTTGAAAATAAATTAAATCACCTCCATCATTTTTATTGTATGCTTTAAAAAAGTGATTAAAACATACATCATAAATAGTTGAAAATGATTGAAATGATGATATATGACCACCAAGATCTAAATTTTTTTTAGAAGCACGTATAACCATAATTATAGCGTTCCAATTTATAATGTTTCTAATTTTTTTTTCTATATTTAAATTTCCTGGATAATTAAATTCATCATCGCTATGTATACTATTAACATAATGTAATACAGAAGAACTAAATATCTTTTTAACGCCAAGTTTATAAGCTTTATTTAATATTTTTATAAGTAGGAAGTGTGCGCGTTCAGTACCATCTTTATTAATTACAGATTCAATTGAATTTAGCCAATCAGAAGTTTCATATTTATCTATATCGTCATGTAAATTATATGACACAGTACAAACACCTCTTATTTTAATTTATATATAATAATATTGTTTAAAAACTCACTTATTTACTAAAAGTTCATAAATATGACTGTCAATTAATATTTAATATTTTTTTATAAAAATTTTACTATTTTTAATAAATAAAAAATTTTAAATATATAATTTTAATATTATATTTAAATAAATTTTATTAATATATTTAATGATTAAGTTATATCAAAATTTTTATAAAAACATAAGCTTTTATTAAAAAATAAATAAACTACATCGGTAGTATATTATGTATTTATTTAAATGATATATCAATATAAAATGTTAGAAAATGTTTGATTAATTTTAAATTATATATTTCAATTGAAATATATAATTTATATAACTAAATTTATAAAATTTTACTATTTTTAAATAAAATTAAATGTTTTTATTTAAAAAATATGATATTAATTTATTTTTAAAAAATTTTTAATATGATTTAGAATATTTATTTAATTTTTTAATAAAAATTAATTATATGAGTATTTTATTAAATAATTTAAATTACTAATAATAAACAATTAATATAGTTAAATATTAAAAAAGTTTTTAATTAATATTAAATAAAATAAATTTAATAAAGGTTATTTAATAATATGCAAAAATCTTATATTCATTCTGTGATAGAAAGTGATGTCCAACATTTTTGGGAAATAAATTCTACATTTAAAGTTAACGAAGATAATAAAAAAATAAAATTTTATTGTTTATCTATGATGCCATATCCTTCTGGTAAATTACATATGGGACATGTACGTAATTATACAATAGGAGATGTAATAGCAAGATATCAAAGGATGCTTGGTAAAAATGTATTACATCCAATTGGGTGGGATGCATTTGGTTTGCCCGCTGAAAATGCTGCTATTAAAAATAAACTTTCTCCATATCAATGGACGCTAAATAATATAAAATATATGAAAAAGCAACTAAAATCACTTGGTTTTAGTTATGATTGGAGTAGAGAAATTAGCACATGTGATCCAGAATATTATCGTTGGGAGCAATGGTTATTTATAAATTTATATAAAAAAAATTTGGTTTATAAAAAAATATCTGAAGTTAATTGGTGTGAACAGGATAAAACAGTTTTAGCTAATGAGCAAGTGATAAAACATAGATGTTGGAGATGTTATTCAAAAATAAAAAAAAAAAAAATATCTCAATGGTTTATGAGAATAACAAATTATTCTTCTGAATTATTAGATGATTTATCAAAATTAGATCAATGGCCTGAACAAGTTAAAATAATGCAAAAAAATTGGATAGGTAAATCAGAAGGGATAGATATTACATTTTATATTTTGAACATAAAAACAACTATTACTATTTTTTTTGAAAAAATTAGTATTTTTATGAGTGCATCATTTATTATTATATCTTATAAACACAAATTATTATCTAATTTACATAATGAAAATATAAAATTATTTATTAAAAAATGTATATGTACACAACAAAAATTAGAATTAAAAATTTGTAATTTACACAGAGAAGGAATATACAGTGGATTACATGTTATTCATCCGTTAAATAACAAAATATTACCAATATGGATTGTTAATTTTATAACAGAAGAAAATAATATTAATTCTGCAATTGGAATTCCAGGATATGATGTTAATGATTATAATTTTGCTAAAAAATATAGTTTACCAATTAGATATGTACTTTCTGTAAATAATATTAATGTAAATAAATTTATAAATTTTTCAGAAATATCAAATAAGTTTAAAAATAAAACAATAACACTATGTAATTCAAATAAATTTAATGGTTTAAGTTTAAAAAAAAGTCATGATATTATATTACAAAAATTATTATCAAGTAATATCGCAAAAAAAAGAACACGATTCAAAATGAGAGATTGGAATATTTCTAGACAACGCTATTGGGGCGCTCCAATTCCTATGTTAAAATTGCAAGATAATACTATTATACCAGTTAATTTAAATGATTTGCCAGTAACTTTACCAAATGATATAAACTTAAATAAGAATATTGTTTCTTCTTTAAAAACAAATAAAAATTGGTTTAAAATTATTTACAATCAACAAATTGCTATAAGAGATACAGATACATTTGATACATTTGTAGAGTCATCATGGTATTACGCTCGATTTACTTCATCAAAATATAAACATGGTATGATCGAATCAAAAGCAGCAAATTATTGGCTTCCAATAGATCAATATGTTGGAGGTATTGAACATGCTATAATGCATTTATTATACTTTCGTTTTTATCATAAAATATTAAGAGATATTGGTTTAGTTAAATATGACGAACCTGCTAAAAGATTACTGTGCCAAGGCATGGTACTATCTGATACTTTTTATTATATATCTAAAACAAAAAAAATAGTTTGGGTCAATCCAACATTAGTTACGGTTAAAAGAGATAAAAAAGGCAGTATATTAAATGCAACTGATATAAAAGGTAATAATTTAATTTATGCCGGAATGAGTAAAATGTCAAAATCAAAAAATAATGGTATTGACCCCCAATTAATAATTAAAAAATATGGATCTGATACTGTTAGATTATTTATAATGTTTGCTGCCCCTGTAACCTTGTCATTACAATGGACAGAAAAAGGTGTAAAAGGAGCATATCGTTTTTTAAAAAAAATATGGAAATTAACATATGAACATGTAAAATTAGGATTTCCTAAACCTTTGAATCCCAATAATTTAAATTTAAAACAACAGGAATTATTTTGTAAAGTAAATAAAACAATTGTTAAAGTTACTGATGACATAGATAGAAGACAATCTTTTAATACAGCTATTGCATCAATAATGCAATTAACTAATTCTTTAATAAAATTTAAAAAAATTTCTGAAATAGATAGATCATTATTACACGAATCGTTAACAATTTTAATACGAATGTTATATCCATTTACACCACATATTTGTTTTATATTATGGAATGAATTAGTAAATAAAAAAAATATTGATTATTTCCCATGGCCTATACCAAATGAAAAATTTTTAAAAATAAATAAATCATTAATTTTAATACAAATAAATGGTAAATTAAGAAGTAAAATATTTATTAAAAATAATATAGATGAAAATACTATAAAAACTATTATATTAAAAGAAAAAAAAATTTTAAAATATATAAAAAATAATAAAATAAAAAATATAATTTATATTCCAAATAAAGTNAGTAAATTTTATTATTTAATAAAAATAATTAATTTTAATTTATATATAAATTAAAATTAAAAATATAAATAAACTAAACAATTATATTAAATATAATGTATGAAAATTAATTATGAAAAATTAAATATTTACTTAAATGAATTAAAAATTAATAAATGCTATTTATTATTTGGAGAAGATAATTTTTTAATTAAAGAATGTAAATCATTAATTTTAAATCAAGCAAAATTAAATAAATTTAATGAAAGTTTAACTTTTGTAATTGATATGAATACTGACTGGGATGAAATATTTATTTCATGTAAAAATTTTGATTTATTTAAATTACGTCAAATAATAACTTTAATTTTACCTAATCATGAAATAAATAGTTTTATATCTAATAAATTAATCAATTTAAGTAATTTATTACATAAAGATCTAATATTAATTATTATATATCCACATATAGCATATAAAGAAAAAAAAAGTGCATGGTTTATTAAATTTGAAAAATTATCTATTTATATAGATTGTACATCATTAAGACATTTAAAATTATATAATTGGATTATTTCATATTCTAATAAAATTAAATTAAAAATAAAACACGATATATGTAATTTATTATGTTATTTATATGAAGGCAATTTATTAGAATTATCGCAAATATTAAATCAACTATTGTTAGAATGTAATAATAATTACATTACATATGATAATATAAAAAAATTAGCTTTTGATGTTGCAAATTTTAATAGCTTTCATTGGATATATTCTGTATTAGAAGGTAAAAGTGAACGTTCTATTCATATTTTACAAAAATTAAAACAAACTAAATTAAATCCAATACAATTATTATATAATATTCAAAATGAATTAATATTAATTATTTTAATCAAACAACAATCAATCAATACAAATATTGATATTTTATTTAAAAAATATAAAATATATACATATAAAAAATATCTAATAACACTTATAATAAATCGCTTAACATTTATTCAATTAAATTATATAACATCATTTATTATCAAAATAAGTATCGAAATACAAGAAAAAAATAGCGAAAACATATGGATATATTTAAATAAATTAACATTATTAATGTGTGGATATAATTTATCTGCTATAAATTAAATTATTATTTAATATTTCTATGTAAATATAAAAAAATTATATTTAATTTTTATTAAAAATAAATAAATTTACAATAAACATGGTATAAATATATAAAATTTAATTTATTTATTCATCAATATATTTTGAAATTTAAAATATCAAAAAATAATCTTTGATATTAATTTTATTTAAATTAATATGTATTTTATATATGAATAAAACACATGATATAAACAATTCACTAATAATTAAAATATATGGATTACAAGAATATAAAAAAATATTGTTAAAAATGCAAAATTTTACAAATAAAAGAAATAAATTTAGTTTAGATGAAATTTGGTTTCTGCAACATTATCCTGTATTTACACATGGACAAAATATTAATATTAAAGATATACTAAAATATAGCAATATACCAATAATTAATAGCGATCGTGGTGGACAAATAACATTTCATGGTCCAGGTCAACAAATAATATATTTTATGATAAATTTGCGTCGTAAAAAATTTAATATAAAAAAATTAATATTTAATATTACTAAAATAATTATAAATTCTTTATTATATTTTAAAATAAATTCCGAATATAATCAAATTATGCCAGGAATTTATGTAAATTCTAAAAAAATATGTTCTTTAGGATTTAGAATAAAAAATGGTTGTTCATTTCATGGTTTAGCATTAAATGTTTCAATGAATTTATATCCTTTTACTTACATTAATCCTTGTGGAAAATTAAATTTAAAAATGACACAAATGCATGATTTAATTCCTAAAATTAATATTAGTAAAGTGTTACCTATATTAATAAACGAAACAATAAATGTTTTAAATATAAAATATGCGTCTATACAAATTAAATAAAATTTATACATTTTATAGTTTTTATGTATAAAATATGTTATAAAATTAGGATAAATATAAAATTGTGTGATTTTAACCTAAATATTAATAGTACAAAATGTAATAATAAAAATTATATTCCAATAATTAATATTTCAAATAAAAAAAATGAAGAAAATATTTTAAGTAAACCAAGTTGGATAAAAGTTAAAATTCCTGTTGATTCTGACAAAATTAAATTAATAAAACATATTTTACGTAAAAATAATTTACATTCTGTATGTGAAGAGGCTTCATGCCCAAATTTATCAGAATGTTTTAATAGAGGAACGGCTACATTTATGATATTAGGTTCAATTTGTACTCGTAATTGCCCATTTTGTGATGTTAAACATGGACGACCTGTCAAACCTGATGTAAATGAACCACATAAATTAGCTACTGCTATACAAGATATGAAATTAAAATATGTTGTCATAACTTCTGTAGATCGAGATGATTTAAAAGATGGAGGTGCACAACATTTTGTTGATTGTATCAATTCTATTAGAATGCAAAATAATAATATTATTATAGAAATTTTAGTTCCAGATTTTAGGGGGTGTACAGATAAAGCATTAAACATTATTAATACTATACCTCCAAATATATTTAATCATAATTTAGAAAATGTTCCAAGATTATACAAAAAAATAAGACCCGGAGCTAATTATAAAAGATCTCTAAATTTATTAAAAAAATTTAAAAGATGTAATAAAACAATACCTACAAAATCTGGATTAATGGTTGGATTAGGAGAAACTAATGATGAAATTATTAATGTAATGTATGATTTAAGATCTAATGATGTTACAATGATCACAATAGGACAATATTTACAACCAAGCAAAAAACATTTACCTGTTAAACGATATGTATGTCCTCAAGAATTTAAATTTTTAAAAGAAGAGGCAATAAAAATAGGTTTTACACATGCTGAATGTGGTCCGTTTGTTAGATCATCTTATCATGCAGATTATTATTTTAATTTTTCTAAAAAATAAAATTATTTTATTAATTGTGCAATTTTATTTATGTCAGATTGAATAGCACCTGCAGTTACATTTTTACCAGCACCAGGACCACGAATAATTAATGGGTTATCTTTATACCATAATGTTTTTAATATAAATATATTATCACATGGCAATAAATTAGCCATAGGATTATTATATTGAACATTTTCAAGACCTACATAAGCGTGATTATTTATATAATTAAAATTAGCTGTATATCTTAAGACAGATTTTGATTGGTTAGCATTTTCGAAATATTTTAACATACGATAATTAATTTCTTCTGTCTCATTTTTAAAAAAATCATCTAAAGATGTATTGTAATTACAATATGGTATTAAAGATTTTACTTTTATATCTTTAGGTTCAATATTATATCCTGCTTCTCGTATTAAAATTATTAATTTACGCATTATATCTATTCCAGATAAATCAATTCTTGGATCTGGTTCAGTTAATCCTTTTTGCCAAGCTTTTTTTAATAAATTAGTAAAAGTTATTTGATCATTAAATTTTAAAAATAACCAAGATAAAGTACCAGAAAATATTCCATTAATAGATAAAATTTTATCACCACTATTCACTAAATCTTTAATAATATAATTTATTGGCAAACCTGCTCCTACTGTAGCATTATATAACCAATAACTACCAGATTTAAAAAATGTATCACATAATTTATTATAATTACTAACTTCGGAAGACCCTGCTAATTTATTAGCGCTAATGACATGAAAGCCATAATTAGCAAAATTTATGTATTGATCCGCAATTATTTGACTTGATGTTATATCTAAAATAACAAGCTCATCATATGGATGAGTTTTCATCCATGAAAAAATTGATTCATAACTTTTATTTGTAGCATTTTGAGTAAATTGAATTAATGCTTCATTTAGTTTTATTCCTTTATAGTTTAATAAACTACGTCTACTATCAATAATCCCACTAAGAAAAAAATTACAGTTTGTTCTTAATGACAATTTATTTTTTTCTAAAGCAAATAAATCTAACCATTTACTTCCAATATTACCTTTACCAAATAAAACTAATCCTACATTTTTTTTAGTTTGAAATAATATATCATGTAATTTTTGTACTATTTGTTTTATATCATTATCATATAATATCGCAATCAAACTAATATTTGTTTTAGCTTTGCAAAAAAATTTAACAGAATTATCTTTTAATATGGTATTGAAACATTTATTATAAAGTAAATGTTTAGATACTCCAATTCCAACTAATGCAATTAAAGAAAAACCTCTTTTTAAAAAAATTTTAGCAGACACTAAACTATTAGTTAATAATGTCATTATATCTTTAGCAATTTCTGTTATATAAAATAATTGTATTAATTGAATATTTTCATTTACTATCGTTAATAACGATTGTGTATGGTATTGTGTTAATAAATTCGATATTTGTTTATAAATTTTTGAAAAATTATTTTTTTCTAAAATAGTAATATTTATTAAACATATATCATTATTGCTAGTTATAATTTTAGAATTCATATTATCATATGATGTTTTTTCTATTTTTGTATACTCACTTTCAGGATTATAACTACAACGTAATACTAAACTTATATCGCTATTAATAATAGGTTGTAAAGTTCTTGTATGCAATACTGAAGAAGATAATCTAGCTAATTCATTGGCTTCATCTAAATGAATTATTGGTAGTAAAAAAGCTGTTTTTACTTTATGTGGATCAGCACTATATATTCCATTTACATCACTCCAAATAGTAATTTTTTTTACATTAGCTAATATTCCAATTTGAGTTGCAGAATAATCGCTACCATTTCTACCTAACAGCACAGTTTCACCTGATTTATTTCTACATATAAAACCAGTAATAACTATCCTATGAGATAAAGAATATTTAGATAATAATGGCTCAAATAATTCATATGATTGTTTTTTATCTATAATAGGTTGAGCAATACGTTCGGCTACTAAAAATTTTCTAGAATCTAACCATGTTGAATTAATATTTTCTTGTTGTAAAAAAGAAGATAAAAGTCTTGCAGACCAAATTTCTCCGTATCCAATAATTTCAGAATATATATTCTCAGTAATTAAACCATTTATAATATTTGATAATCTGTTTATGTCAGAAATAAATTTTAAATATAAATTTTCTATGTTTTTTGGAAATAAAATATTATTTATTAAATCACATTGAAATTTACATATATCTTTTTTTATTTTATTAGATTCAATATTATTATTATTTTTATGTGATTTAACCCAATTAATTAATTGATTAGTAGTGTTATTTGATGCAGATACAACAATAATATCACCAGGTTTACTACAGATTGATATAATATTTGCTATTCTTTTATAACAAATTGCATTTGATAAACTACTACCTCCAAATTTATGTAATTGACGATTAGTAATATTATTACAATTAATTAATTGATTCATGATTTCCTCTATATATTTTATATATAACAATATCTATTTATATATAAATTAAATAAAAATAATTTAAATTTATTTAAGTTAGTTTAAATTTAACTACTTATATAATATTAATTTTTAAATTTGTATATTTTATCAAAAATATTTATATAATTTTTTAAATAAAAACATAACTTTTATTATATATTATAATTTTACTGATAATAATCTCTAATAAATTCTTTAAATTTATTTAAAGCAATTTTCAATTCATTAATATTTGGTAATATTACTAATCTTAAATGATCATTAAATTTCCAATTAAAAGCACTACCTTCTGTTAATAACACATGTTTTTGTAAAAGAAAATCTAAAACTAATTTTTTGTCATCTAAAACATTTTTATGTTTAAGATTAAATTTTAAAAAAATATATAAAGCTCCGTAAGGTTTAACACATGAAATATTTGGAATGTTATTTAACATATCGCATGCTATATTTCTTTGTTCATATAATCTTCCTCCTGGTTTAATAAATGCGTTTAATTGATTATAATTAACACTAAGTGCAGATTTAATTGCATGTTGCATAGGAACATTTGCACAAAGACGCATCGATGTTACTGTATTTAAACCTTCTATGTAACTTTCAGCTTTTTTATTTGGATCATTAATAATCATCCATCCTTGCCTAAATCCAGCTAAATAATAAGCTTTTGATAATCCATTGAATGTTAATGTAATTAAATCAGGAGCTAATTTTATTATAGAGTAGTGTTTTTTATTATCAAAAATAATTTTTTCATATATTTCGTCGTAAAAGATAATCAAATTATATTTTCTAGCAATTGCTATTAATGATAAAATTATATTTTTACTGTAAACTGATCCAGTTGGATTATTTGGGTTTATAATTACTATGCCTTTAGTTTTTTTAGTAATTTTTTTCTTAATATCTTTTAAATTTGGAAACCATTCTGATTGTTCATCACATAAATAATGTATAGCTTTTCCTCCAGATAATGTAACTGATGCTGTCCATAATGGATAATCAGGAGATGGTATTAAAATTTCGTCTCCATTATTTAATAAAGCTTGCATTGAATAAATAATTAATTCAGATACTCCATTTCCAATATAAATATTTTTTGCATCAATATTTACCATATAATTAACTTTATAATAATCAGCAATAGATTTTCTTATTAAATACAATCCTTTCGAATCACTATATCCTTCAGAATTTGATAAATTTTTAGTTACATATTCCAAAATCTCATTAGGAGCTTTAAAACCAAATAGTGCTGGATTTCCAATATTTAATTTTATAATTTTATGACCTTTTTGTTCTAAGTTATTAGCTATTTGTAATAAAATACCACGTATATCATAACGTACATTTATTATTTTGTTAGATTTATTTATATATGTATCCATAAAAATTATTCGCCAATAAATAGTTTTTTAAAAAATAAATCCCCACAATATAAATTACGTGGGGATATTTATTAGAATTTAATCTATCAATATATCATAATTATTTAATTTAAATTATTTCAAGGTTTACATCATACCATTCATTCCACTCATTCCTCCACCTGGTGTATTAATTTCATTTTTTTCTTCTTTTGGTAAGTCTGTAACCATACATTCAGTAGTAATCATTAATCCTGCTATAGAAGCTGCATATTGTAATGCAGAACGAGTTACTTTAGTAGGATCTAAAATTCCCATATCAATCATATTACCATATTCTTCAGTAGCAGCATTATAACCAATATTACCATTACTAGACTTTACTTTATTTGCAATAACAGATGGCTCTTCTCCAGCATTGTTCACTATTTGGCGTAATGGAGCTTCCATTGCTCGACATGCAACTTTAATTCCTACATTCTGGTCTTCATTATCTCCTTTTAGATAACTACTTATTTTAGTTGCTGCTCTTATTAAAGCTACTCCACCACCAGATACAACACCTTCCTCTACTGCTGCTCTAGTAGCATGTAAAGCATCTTCTACACGAGATTTTTTTTCTTTCATTTCTACTTCTGTAGCTGCTCCAACCTTAATAACTGCAACACCACCAGTTAATTTTGCCATACGTTCTTGCAATTTTTCTTTATCATAATCTGATGTTGCTTCTTTTCTTTGTTGATTTATTTGTGATACACGACTATCTATCATAGATTTACTACCTATACCATCAATTATGGTAGTAGTATCTTTTGTAATTACAACTTTTTTAGCTTGGCCCATATCTTTTAAAGAAGTTTTTTCTAATTCTAATCCTAATTCTTCTGAAATTACTGTTCCTGAAGTTAAAATTGCTATATCTTGTAACATAGCTTTGCGACGATCACCAAATCCAGGCGCTTTAACTGCAGTTACTTTCACTATACCACGCATAGTATTTACTACTAATGTAGCTAGTGCTTCTCCTTCAACATCTTCTGCAATAATTAATAAAGGTTTATTCGATTTAGCAACTAATTCTAATAATGGTAACATTTCTCTAATATTAGAAATTTTTTTATCTACTAATAAAATAAATGGATTTTCTAATTCTACTGTTCCGGATTCTGTTTTATTTACAAAATATGGAGAAAGATATCCGCGATCAAATTGCATACCTTCAACAACATCTAATTCATCTTGTAATCCTGATCCTTCTTCTACAGTTATAACTCCTTCTTTACCTACTTTTGACATTGCTTCAGCAATTAATACCCCAACTGTTTCGTCAGAGTTTGCAGAAATGGTTCCAACTTGAGTTATAGATTTAGGATCTGAACAAGGAACAGATATTTTTTTTAATTCTGATACAGCAGCTATTACAGCTTTATCAATTCCCCTTTTTAAATCCATTGGGTTCATACCAGCAGCGACAGCTTTTAAACCTTCATTAACAATTGCTTGCGCTAACACAGTTGCTGTAGTTGTACCATCTCCTGCGGTATCATTAGATTTAGATGCAACTTCTTTCACCATTTGAGCGCCCATATTTTCAAATTTATCTTCTAATTCTATTTCACGAGCAACTGTTACTCCATCTTTTGTAATAATAGGTGCTCCAAATGATTTATCTAATACTACATTTCTACCTTTTGGTCCTAATGTAACTTTTACTGCATCAGCTAGAATATTTACCCCTTTAAACATTTTGACTCGAGCATCATTACCAAATTTTACGTCTTTAGCTGTCATTTCAATTTCCTTTTAAATTGGTTAAGTGTAAATTATTATTTAGAATTATTTTTCAACAATAGCTAATACATCACTTTCAGATATAATAAGTACTTCTTCGTTGTCAATTTTTTCTACTTTCACACCATATCCGTCATTAAAAATTACTACATCACCAATTGTTACATCTAATGCTTTAATTTCACCATTTTCTAAAGTACGACCACGACCAACAGCTAAAACTAATCCACGAGTAGATTTACCAGCAGCTGATCCTGTTAATACTATACCTCCAGCAGACTTAGATTCTACTTTTGTTCGCTTGATTATAATACGATCATGTAATGGACGAATTTTCATTAAAACCTCCTTAAAATTCACGACTCTTTACTAAATAAAATTAATAAAATTCTTTATTGCTACAAAATAGATGGGGATGATCATAAAATCTTTCAAGTAGTATTAAATAAATTAATAATTTTGTTATTTTTTTTAACAAAAAAATAATATATTATATACTATGTTTAACATATTTAAGATATTTATAAAAAATTAGTTTTATTTAAAAAAAATTAATTATATTAAAATAATTTTTTATATTAATAATATCTTAAAGTTTATATTTTATTTTAAAAAATTAAAATTTTTTGATATATAATATTTTATATTTATATAATAAATTAGAAATAATATATTATATTTTGTTTAAAATTATTAAATAAAATTTTTTTATTATAAACTATAATTTTTTATTTAAAGGAATATATACGTATGTCAACTACTATTCGTACAGAAGAGGATATAATAGGAAATAGAAATATATCATCAAATGTATATTATGGAATTCATACTTTAAGAGCTAAAGAAAATTTTCACATTAGTAATACATGTATTAGTGATATTCCTGAATTAGTACATAGTATAGTAATGGTAAAAAAAGCTGTTGCTTTAACTAATAAAGAATTAAATGTCATTCCTAACTATATTGCAAATGTAATTTTAATTGCTTGTGATGAAATTTTAATAAAATGTAAATTTATGGATCAATTTCCAATAGATTTATTTCAAGGTGGAGCGGGAACATCTGTTAACATGAATGTTAATGAAGTTTTGGCAAATATTGGTTTAGAATTAATGGGATATAAAAAAGGAGAATATCAATTTTTAAATCCTAATGATCATCTTAATTTATGCCAATCAACAAATGATGTTTATCCAACTGGATTACGATTATCTATATATAAAATTATTCAAAAATTAATAAAATCTATTTCTTATTTAAGAAGAGGATTAAAACTTAAATCAAAGCAATTTAGTGATATTATAAAAATTGGAAGAACACAGTTACAAGACGCAGTTCCTATGACACTTGGTCAAGAATTTTATGCATTTAGCATTCTTTTAAAAGAAGAAATTAATAATTTATCTAAAATTTCAAAAATATTACTAGAAATAAATTTAGGAGCTACTGCAATTGGTACTAAATTAAATACACCAAAAGAATATCAATCTTTAGCAATTAAAAAATTGACAGAAATAAGTGGTTTAAAATGTGTTGCTTCTGAAGATTTAATTGAGGCGACATCTGATTGTAGTTCATATGTTTTAATTCATAGCATATTAAAATGTTTAGCTGTTAAATTATCAAAAATATGTAATGATTTAAGATTACTATCTTCTGGACCTAGATCAGGATTTAATGAAATTAATTTACCTCAATTACAAGCTGGTTCATCAATGATGCCATCTAAAATTAATCCAGTATTACCTGAAGTTGTAAATCAAGTATGTTTTAAAATTATAGGTAATGATGTTTGTATAACAATGGCAGCTGAATCAGGTCAATTACAATTAAATGCTATGGAGCCAATAATTTGTCAATCAATGTTTGAATCAATCAATATTTTAACTAATGCTTGTTATAGTTTACAAAATAAATGTATTAAAGGTATTACAGCAAATAAAAATATATGTGAAAAATATGTAAAAAATTCAATTGGTCTTATAACTTATTTAAATCCATTTATTGGTCATAAAAATGGAGACATGATAGGTAAAATTTGTGATGAAACAGGAAAAAATGTAATAGATGTTATATTAGAAAAAAATTTACTTACGAAAAATCAATTAAATGAAATTTTTTCTAAAGAAAATTTAATAAATCCGCAATACAAATTTAAAAAATGTTTAGATTAAATTTAATTATATTTAATTATAATAATTAATTTAAAATATGAATTGACTATTTATATAAAATAAATTACTATTTATAGGTAGTAGCCCGAATAGCTCAGTTGGTAGAGCAAAGGACTGAAGATCCTTGTGTCGGTGGTTCAATTCCTCCTTCGGGCATATAAATATCATTTTGTAACATAATATTTATATTTAACTTAACTAAGTTTAATGATGTACAATTTCTAATATCCCATTTATAACGAATTGAATACCCATACAAACTAGTAAAAATCCCATACATCTTGAAACGGCTTCTACACCATTATGACCAATAAAATTCATTATAATACTAGATCCACGTAATACTATCCAAACAATAAAACTAATTATAAAAAATACAAGTATAAATGTTAACATATGAAAATAAAATTTAGTTTTATAATTATCCATAGATGAAACAGTACTTATTATCATAGATATAGTACCGGGACCTGATATACTTGGTATAGCTAATGGCACAAATGCTATATTTGTATTTTTATATTTATTATTACTATTTTTGTTATTTATTTCAGACGGAAATAACATTTGAAATCCAATACAAGCAACTATCATTCCTCCTGCTATCCTTAAACCAACAATAGATATACCAAATAAATTCATTACTGATGTTCCAGCAAAAAATGCTATCATCATTATAATAAATGCATATATAGATGACATTAATGCTTGATTATTACGTTGATTTTCAGTAAAATTTTTACTTAAACTAAGAAATATAGCTACTGTAGCTAAAGGATTTACCAAAGGTAATAACATCATTAAATTTGATCCAACTGCTTCTAACAATGAAACAAACATACAATATTCCTTATAACTAATTTACATTTTATTAAAATAAAATGTAATAAATTAAATAGTGTAATTAAAATTAATTTACTATTTTATAATATTAATAAAGATTAAATATTAAATATATATATAAAATATATAGAAAATTAATTCATTTACACAATCAATTTTTATATTGTATAAATATTAAAAGTTTACTAAAAATATAAGATTAAAGATTTTAAAATTTTGTAAAATATTATATTTTGATAAATTAAAATTAATAATAAAATAAATTTAATATTGTAGTAAAAATTTCAATTTATATAATTAATATATGATATTAAAACATACATTAAATTTTAAATTTTTACAATATTTGATATGTATCAAAATACATAAATTTTATAGGAATTATTATATGAATAATACTTTATTAAATAATTTTCATTTACCTCCATTTTCTTCTATAAATTATGAACATATTTTACCAGCAGTAAAATATATTATTAAACATTGTAAAAATACTATAGAATATGTTACAAATTCTAAAAAAAAAATAACTTGGAATAATTTTTGTAAACCAATAATTGACTCAACAAATTGGTTATCTAAAATATGGTCCATAATAAATCATTTAAATTCTGTACAAGATAATGAAATTTTAAGGAATAAATATGAAGAAAGTTTAAAAATAATATTTGAATATGATAATTGGATTAATCATAATCGTAAATTATATCAATGTTATCTTTCTTTTTATAAAAGTGATAATTTTAATCAATTAAATATAGCTCAAAAAAGATGTATTAAAAATATATTAGAAGATTTTAAATTTTCTGGATTAGAATTAACATATGATAAAAAACAAATTTATAAAAATATTACATATAAATTAAATGTTTTAAGTTTAAAATATAATAATAATGTTTTAGATTCTACAAATTCATGGAGTAAATTAATAAAAAATTCAAAAGAATTAAGTGGTGTTTCAAAAGAAATATTATATTCTAGTAAAATGCAAGCTAAAACAATAGGTGAAGATGGGTGGTTAATAAAATTAGATTATCCAGTATATTCACATATTATGACTTACTGTAAAAATATTAAATTAAGAAAAGAAATGTATTATGCATATAATACTAGGGCATCAGAAATTTTTCCAAATAATTCAAAATGGGATAATAGTTATATCATTAACGAAATATTAAAATTAAGATACAAATTAGCAAATTTATTAAATTTTAAAAATTATGCTGAAAAATCATTATTTAAAAAAATGGCTAAAAATTCAAAAGAAATTTTTGAATTTTTAAAAAATTTACACAAATATATAAAAAATCAATGCAAATTAGAATTTAAAACATTAAGTAACTTTGTAAAAAAAAATTTTAAAATAGAAAAAATTTATCCATGGGATATAATGTTTTATAGTGAAAAACAAAAAAAACATTTATTTTCTATTAATAATAATAAGCTTCGTGAATTTTTCCCAGAAAATAAAGTTATATTTGGTTTATATAATATAATTAAAAAAATATATAATGTTACTGTTAAAGAACGTAAAAATATAGAAGTATGGGATAAAAATGTTCGTTTTTTTGAATTTTTTGATAATAAAAAAAATTTAATTGGAAATGTATATTTAGATATATATTCAAGGCCAAATAAAAGATGTGGGGCATGGATGCATAATTACTTAGATAGATATAAAATATCTAAAAATAATATACAAAAACCATCTGCGTATATAGTATGTAATTTTAGTAATCCAAAAAATAATATCAAACAATCTTTACTAACACATAACGAAGTTATTACATTATTTCATGAATTTGGACATGTATTACAACATTTACTTACTAAAATTGATATCCCAAATGTATCAGGAATAAACGGTATTGCATGGGATGCAGTAGAAATATCTAGTCAATTTATGGAAAATTATTGTTATGAACCAGAAGTTATTAAAATGATTTCAGGACATTTCATGACTAATAAACCTATTCCAGAAAAAATTCTAAATAATATTCCAAAGTTAAAAAATTATCAAATAGCTTTAAATATTACAAAACAAATAGAATTCAGTTTATTTGATATGTATATACATAGCAACGCTAAATATACAACAAATATTTTAAATACTTTATTAAAAGTAAAAAAAGAAATATCTATTTTACCGTTTTATAAATGGGAAAGATTTCCTAATACTTTTAGTCATATTTTTTCCGGAGGATATGCAGCAGGTTATTATAGTTATTTATGGTCTAATATATTTTCTTCTGCATTTTGGTTAAAATTCAAAAAACATGGTATATTTGATCAAACGATAGGAATATCTTTTTTAAATAAATTTTTATCTAAAGGTGGATCGGAAGATATAATGGATTTAGTTATTAGTTTTCTAGGAGAAAAACCTAAAATAGATGCAATATTAAATAATCTAAATATAAAAAAATAAAAATTTAAAGATTTTATTTAATTTTAAATAATTTAAAAAAATTACATATATGAATGATCACCATGTATATGGTTTGTTATATCTATAACTTCTTTTATTTTGGTAAATTTTTTTAATAATTTTTTTTCTATTCCTTCTTTTAAAGTTGAATCTATTAAAGAACATCCATTACAAGATCCTCCAAATTTTAAAATAACTTTCATATCATTAGTAATTTTAACTAATTTTACATTTCCATTATGTTTATATAATTGTGGATTTATTGATAATTCTAACCAATATATAATTTTTTCTTCTAAAGATGCACTCTTATCTAAATTAGATGGTTTAATATTTGGTGCTTTTAATGTAACTGAAGAATTCAGTTTATCTGAAATAAAATCAATTTCTGCGTCTTTTAAATATTTTATGTTATGTTTATTAACATAAATAGATAATTTATTATATTTCAACTCCACATCATTTAAATCAAGTGATTTTATTGAACAATAAGATAATTCACATTCTGCATTGAATGTACCTGGATTATTAATAGATAATTTAATTTGTGTATTTTTTTCTTGATTTTTTAATAAATTTATAAAATGATTTATTGCTTTTTTACTTATTTTAATCATAATGAACCTTAAATAATTAAATTATACATTATACAAATATAATATTTTTTTGTAAAATACATATATTATTAACTAATTATTTCAAATTGAAAAATTAATGAATTTAAATCATAAAACAATTGGAAATGGTAAAATAAACATAATTTTATTACATGGTTGGGGTATAAATTCAATCATATGGAGTAATATAATTGAAATTCTTAAATATCATTTTACAATACATATAATTGATTTGCCTGGATATGGAAATAATAAATATCAACAGTTAAATATTGAACAAATATCTAATATTATTTTAGATACAGTTTCAAAAAAAGCTATTTGGTTAGGATGGTCTATGGGTGGTTTAATAGCTACTAAAGCTGCAATTATAAAACCAAAATATATACTGGGATTAATTACAGTTTCTTCATCTCCATATTTATTTGAAAAAAAAAATTGGCCAGGTATTAAATTAAGTCAAATGCAAAAATTTATGTATCAATTAAATAATCAATTTTTTGATACCATTTACAAATTTCTTAATTTTCAAATTTCAAAAATAAGTTATAATAATACAAAATTTAACATTATAAAAGATATTCATTTACTTAAAAAACCATCTCAAAAAACTTTATATGATGGTTTAAATTTAATGTATAAAAATGATTTACGTGTTGAATGTAAAAAAATTAATGTTCCTTTTTTAAGGATATATGGTTATTTTGATAATTTAATACCATATAAAATAGCTTATTTATTAGATAAAATTATCCCCAAAAGTAAAAAAATAATAATAAAGAATGCAATACATGCTCCATTTATATCTCATAAAAAATATTTTTGCCATCTTCTGTTAAATTTTAAAAAATTTATATTAAATATTTAATTTTTAAAAGTTCATAAATAATATTTATTTATTCAAATAAATACTTAAAAATTAAATATTTTTAATATGAAATTTAAATATAAAATTATTTTTTTTTTTATCATAACAATTTTTGTTCGATATAATTTTATCTAAGATACTATTTATAAATTTATAACTTGTTTCTGATCCAAATATTTTGGATAAATCTATAGCTTCATTAATTATTACTTTATATGGTACTTTATTAAATTTATTTAATTCAAATAATGCTACTCGTAATATTGAATGCTCTATTTTACCTAAATATTTTATATCACGGTATAAATATGGTATAAATAACTTATCTAGGTTTTTTGAGTTCATTGCAGTACCTACATATAAATCATTAAAGTAATTAATATCTGTATGAAATATATTTTGTTCTAAAAAAAAATTTAGATCAATATCAGATATATTATTATTTGATAATTCCCATGAGTAAATAGCTTGAACAGCGCAATATCTAGCATGACTTTTAGAAATATTGTGTAACATAATATTTATGCCTATTTATATATTTGTTGATTTTATTATATTTAATAAATTAATCATTTCTAGCATAGTTAATGCAGATTCTGCTCCTTTATTAGTATTTTTAATACCTGATCTTTCAATAGCTTGTTTTATATTATCAGTAATAAGTAAGCCAAATATAATTGGTATTAAATTTTTAATAGATATTTTAGATAAACCAGAAATACATTCTTTAGATATATAATCAAAATGATTAGTATCTCCTTTAATTATTGTACCTATAGCTAAAATAGCATTATATTTTTTACTTTTTGCTAATATATTTGATATTAAAGGAATTTCATAAGCACCTGGAACCCAAACTATAGTAATATTATTATCTTTAATCTGACCAATACGTTTTATAACATCGATAGCGCTATTAAGTAAATTTTTATTTATGAATTCATTAAAACGTGATACTACTATAGCTATAGTAGCATCAGGAGATAAATTATTACATTCTATTATTTTCATATTAATTATTACCTTAATTAAATTTATTTTAATTATTAATTAATATTTAAATTATTTATATAATTTAAAATGTAAACGAATATCTGAACCAATTTGTTTAATATTTATTAATGATAAAACATATGCTTCATTTAACTTATTTATTTCTGGTAAAAAACATAAAGGATAAGCATCATGTCCAAGTAATTTAGGAGCTTGATATATAATTAATTCATCTATTAATTTTTCTTTCAATAAAGCACTTGCTAAACTTGCTCCTGCTTCTACTAAAATAGTATTTATTTGTTTATTTCCTAAATATTTCATTAAAAAAGTTAAATTTATTCTTTTAATTTTATTTGAATCTAATTTTTTTGGAATAATACATTGTTCAACTGATTTAGGCCATATAATATTATCTTTTTTTAAACGAACTAATAATGTACGTCCACAATTTGTTATTACTTTATGGTTTATATTAACACGATTTTTGCTGTCTATAATAACTTTTATAGGTTGTCGTAATGTGTTTATGCTATAATTATTTTGTATCTCATAAGATAATTTAGACCATTTTACAGATAAACTAGGATTATCACGTAATACAGTAGAAGATGTAGAAAGTATTGCATCACTTGTAGCTCTAATAATTTGCAAATCTTTTCTTGATGGTAAAGATGTAATCCATTTGCTTTCTCCTGATTTCATTGCTATTCTACCATCTAATGATATTGCCATTTTAAGAGTTATTAAAGGTAATCCAGTTTTCATACGCTTAAAAAAACCTTTGTTTATTCTTAAATTTAATAAATTTGTATTATTTACAACTTCTATCCCAGCTTTTTTGAATTTATCTATACTAGTACCAGTAATATTTGGATTTGGATCAAGCATTCCTATTACAATTCTAGATATTTTAGAATTTATTAGCGCATCAACACAAGGTGCTGTTTTACCATAATGAGTACAAGGTTCGAGAGTTACATAAACAGTAGATCCTTTTGACAAATTTCCTGCCATTTTAAGAGCATATATTTCCGCATGTACTTGTCCTGTAAATTTATGATACCCTTCACCAACTATGGTTTTATTATTAACAATAACACATCCTACATTAGGATTTGGAGAAGTTGTAAATTTACCTAATTGTGATAGTTTAAACGCTCTAGTTAAATAAATTTCATCATGTTCCATTTAATTAAAATTTAACCTATAATATAAATATTTATGAATCAATGATAATATTAATTTTCATTTATATCACGTCAATAGTTGCTTATAAAAAATAATCTCGTTTAATTCCAAGTTTTATTGCAATAGAAGAAGCAATATAAATTGAACTAAATGTTCCTATAATAATTCCAATTAATAAAACAAAAGCAAAATTATGCATAACATTTCCACCAAAAATAAATAGTATCAATACCATCATTATAGATATAGATGAAGTTATTATTGTTCTTTTAAAAACTTGATTTAAAGATATATTAAAAGTTTTAGATACATTATCATCAATTTTTTTAAAATTTTCTCTAACTCTATCAAATACAACTATACTATCATTTAATGAATATCCAATAACTGACATTAAAGCTGCTATAGTAGTCATGTCTACTTCAATATTAAATATAGATAATATTCCAAGTGTAATTATAATATCATGTAATAATGCTATTATAGCACTAATAGACATTCTCCATTCAAATCTAAAACTAACATAAATAAAAATAAATATTAATGATATTAAAATAGATAAAATACCATTTTTCAATATTTCATTGCCAACATTTGGTCCTATATATGATATATCATTTATTAGTACATGTTCATGCAATTTTTTATATATAATAGAAGTTATTTTATCATTTAAGTTATAATTTAATTTATTTTTTATTTTATTTATTTTAATAATAACATTTTTGCTAGTACCAAAATATTGGATAAATAAATTATTAAAACCATAATTTTTTAGTATATATGATAATTTTTCTATATTAATTGGGTTATTACAATGTAATTCTATTTTTGTTCCTCCACTAAAATCTAACCCAAAATTAAAATTTTTATAATAAATAACGTTTAAAGAAATAATGATAATTATACATGATATGGTTAAAATTATTTTATCATATAATAAAAAATTTATATTTTGATCATCAATTTTAAATAAAGTAGATAATTTTTCTATCATAATTAAATATTTAATTTTTTAATTTTTTTACCACCATAAATAAAATTTACAATAGCTCTAGTACCTATTATTGATGTAAATATAGATGTTAATATTCCTATAATTGTAGTAATTGCAAAACCAGAAATAGGTCCATTATTTAATTTATATAAAATTATAGAAATAGTAATGGACACTAAATTAGAATCTAATATACTTGGTAATGCTCTCTTATATCCTTCATTAATAGATTTTTGAATATTTCTGCCATTTCTTAATTCTTCTTTGATACGTTCATTAATTAATACATTAGAATCTATAGCTACAGCTATAGATAATATTATTCCTGCAATCCCTGGCATTGTTAATGTTATTCCTGGTAATAAAGACATAAATCCAAATATTAATAATAAATTCGATAAAAGTGCAATTGTAGAAATAATACCAAAACTTTTGTAATTTACAATCATAAATATTATAGATGATATTAATCCTAATAAACAAGATATTAACCCTTTAAATATATTTTGTTTTCCTAAAGTTGGCCCAATTATTTTTTCTTCAATAATATTAATTGGCGTAACTAATGATCCAGATTTTAATAAAAGAGCTAATTTTTTAGAATCATTAAAATTACTTATTCCTGTAATCCTAAAATTAGTATCTAATATTGATTTAATAGTTGCTACATTAATTACTTTCTCAATTTTTTTTATTGTATTTTTATTGTTTATATTTGTTTTCGCTTTATTATTATATTCTATAAATAATGTAGCTATATCATTACCAATATTGTTTTTAGTGAAATTTAACATAATATTTCCACCTGATTTATCTAAATAAATATTAACTTGAGGTTGATTATATTCATCAAATCCAGATGTAGCATCAATTATATGTTTGCCACTTAATATTGGTTTTTTATAAAGCCTTATTAATCTACCATCAGTAGTATTTTTAATTTCTGTATATTTAAATTTTTCTTTATATTTATTTATATCAAAATAAAAACTTTTATCAACCAAACGAAATTCTAATGTTGCTGTAGCTCCTATAATTTCTTTTGCAAGTGTTGTATCTTGAATACCAGGTAATTCAATTATTATACCGTATTCACTTTGTTTTTGTACTACTGCTTCTGTAATACCTAAATTATTAAGTCTATTTTTTAAAACATATATATTTTGTTTTATAGCATTTTCTTTTATTTTTTTAATTTTAAAATTAGTTAGTTTCACAACCAAAGTAGTTTTATTTTTTTTACTTAAATAAATTTCTTTATATTTCAATTTTAATAAATCGTATGCATCATTTAAATCTTTATTATTTTTAAAGTTAATTTTTTTATCATCAAATGATAAAAAATTTACTTTACTTTTTTTTAAAAAATCACATATATTAAAAATTTCTTGTTTTTTAATTTTATTTATTAAATTTTGAGAATTAACTTTTAATAAAAAATGTACTCCACCTCTTAAATCTAGTCCTAATCTCATAGGATTAGCACCTATAGCTTTTAAAAAAAATGGAGTAGTTGAAGCTAAATTTAATGCTATAACACATTTATTACCTAATTTTTTAGATAAATACTCATAAGCTAGTAGTTGGTTATCTTGGTTATAAAATCTTAATAAAACTTGTTTATTATTTAATTCTATAGATTTAACAACAATATGTTTATGTTTTATTATATTGTTGATATCTAAAATATTTGACTTATTTAACTTATGATTAATTGATCCAGTAATTTGAATAGCAACATCATCTCTGAAAATATTCGGAATAGCGTATATAAAACCAAAAAATATTATCAAGACAATAATAATGTATTTATATGTAGGATAATAATTTAACATAATATATATTTGATTATAGAAATAAGTTATATAAATCATTATATTTATAAAATATAATTATTTATACTTATTATTTTATAGATAATTATAAATATATATAATGTATACTATTAAATTTTTAATATTAATAAATAAATATTTAATTAAAAATTAAATTTATTGTAACAAAAATTATTAATTTATAATTTTTAGAATTTTTATAAAAAAATATTGATTTTTATTTATATATTAATATCATTAACTTATTTTTATTTATTTAAGTAAGAGATTTATACGAATATGTTATATAATTTTAAAAAAAAAGTTATTGTTGGAATGTCTGGAGGCGTAGATTCTTCTGTTGCAGCTTTATTGCTTAAAAAAAAAGGATATTATGTTGAAGGATTATTCATGAAAAATTGGGAAGAAGATGATAATAAAAATTATTGTGCATCATCTCAAGATATACAAGATGCTAAATCAGTATGTAATATACTAAAAATAAATTTACATGTTGTAAATTTTGCATCTGATTATTGGTATAATGTATTTGAGCGTGTTTTATTACAGTACAAAATAGGTCTTACACCAAATCCAGATATTTTATGCAATAAAGAAATTAAATTTAATTTATTTTTAAAATATTCAATAAATAAATTATATGCAGATTATATTGCTACTGGACATTATGTGCGAAAAGATGAAAATAATAGATTATTAAGAGGTTTAGATTTAAATAAAGATCAAAGTTATTTTTTATATTCAATTAGTTCTAAACAAATACAAAGATGTTTATTTCCTTTAGGAGAATTAACTAAAAAAAAAGTTAGGAATATTGCTAAAAAAAATTATTTTTTAAATTATAATAAAAAAAATTCTACAGGAATCTGTTTTATAGGTAAAAAAAAATTTAGTAATTTTATAGGTAAATATTTACCATCAAAATCTGGAAATATTATTTCTGCGCACAATAATAAAACTATAGGAATACATAAAGGATTAATATATTATACTATAGGTCAAAGAAAAGGTATAGGAATAGGTGGATGTAAAAATAACAATAAACCTTGGTATGTTGTTAAAAAAATATTATCTAGTAATCAGTTAATTGTAGCACAAGGCAAAGAACATCATATGTTAATGTCGTTATCCATGATAATTAATAATGTACATTTAATAGACGAAACTAAAATTTATTCTCCTATGTATTGCACTGTTAAAACAAGATATAGACAAAAAGATATGCATTGTGTAATTCATCCAATATCTAATAATACTTTTAAAGTATTATTAAAATATCCTTTAATTGCTGTTACGCCAGGACAATCTGCAGTTTTTTATATTAATGATTTATGTTTGGGTGGTGGAATTATTAAGTCTATAAATTTAATTTAAGATATTTTAAATATAATATATAATTTTATTTATATAAATATTTTGATATTTATTTTAAATAAATACATTATATATACATAGGACTAAAATAATAAATTTATTTAATTAAAATTTATTAATTGTATAAATAAAAATTTAAAATTTTTTTATTTAATAACTTTCATAAATATTAAAGTAAAATTAATTATGAAATTAAAATATTGTTTAATTATTAATCATTCACCATATAATAATCAAAAATCTTATATAGCATTTCAGTTTGCTACTGCTTTAATAAACTGTGGACATTATATTAATAGTATATTTTTATACCAAGATGGAGTATGTAATATTGCTAATATTACATTACCTAATGATGAAATAAATTTGTTTAATAAATGGCAAATTTTATTAAATAAATATAAAGTACCAATGTATGTATGTATTAATTCTATTGAACGACGTGGTATAATACAAAATATTAAAAATAATTTAAAAATTAGTTTATATAATGGTTATCATAAATTTGGTTTTAAAATTACTGGTTTAATTGATTTAGCTAAATCAATTGCGAAATCTGATAGATGTATTCAATTTTAATATTTTTCATATTATGAATAGTGTAGCTTTTATTTTTTCTAATGGTCCTTATGGTATAAATTCTGGAAGAGAAGGTTTAGAATCATTATTAGTTATATCATCTTTTATAAAAAAAATTGGAATTTTTTTTATATCAGACGGAATATTTTTATTATTAGTTAATAAAAAACATCAAAATTTTATGTTAAAAGATTTTACTAAAACTTTTAAAATACTATCTTTATATAAGATAAACGAATTATATTTATGCATTAATTCAGCAGAAGAAAGAGGAGTATTCATTAATACTAAATTATTATTAAATGTAAAATGGTTAAATAAATTAAAAATTTGTAATAAATTAAATAAATTTGATACTATATTAGTATTTTAATGGATTAGAATATTTAAATTATGTTAATTACTTTAAGTAAATCACCATATTACTGTGATTTACAATCTTTGTTACGTATAACACAGATTGGAGATGATTTATTGTTAATATCTGACGGAGTTATTGCAGGTATTTCAAATACTTATATATTTGATCAATTAAATAAATATGGACTTATATTATATGCATTAAAAAATGATGTTATTGCTAGAGGATTGTTATCATATTTTGACAAAAGTATTTCCATTATTGATTATAATGATTTTGTTCAATTAACTGTAAATAATAAACAACAAATTTCATGGTAAAATATTTAATTATTTTTAATAACATATTAAATATATAATATTAGATAGTTAAATTATAAATAATTTAAAAGAGCATTTTAATAAATGACAACAATTAATCAATTAATAAGAAAGAAGCGTTCTGCAAAAATTACTAAAAGTAATGTACCAGCATTAAATGCTTGTCCTCAGAAAAGAGGAGTATGTATTAAAGTATATACTACAACTCCTAAAAAACCCAATTCCGCTTTAAGGAAAGTATGTCGTGTAAGATTAACTAATGGGTATGAAATTACATCGTATATTGGAGGAGAAGGACATAACTTACAAGAACATTCTGTAGTTTTAATACGAGGAGGAAGAGTTAAAGATTTACCTGGTGTTAGATATCATACTATACGTGGAACATTAGACTGTTCTGGAGTTAAAAATCGAAAAAAAGGTAGATCAAAATATGGAGCTAAAAAAAATAAAAAATAAATTTTAATAAATTTTAAATATTAATAATTTAAATATGGAGTATTTAATGTCACGTCGACGTGTAATTAATAAAAGAAAAATTTTACCAGATCCAAGATTTGGTTCTGAAATGTTATCTAGGTTTATTAATATAATAATGACAGATGGTAAAAAATCCATTGCTGAAAATATAGTTTATTCTGCTTTAGATATCTTATTTAAAAAATTAAAGAAAAAACATTTAGATATTTTTAGAAATGCATTAACTAATGTACGTCCAACAGTAGAAGTAAAATCACGTCGTGTTGGAGGATCTACATATCAAATACCAATAGAAGTACGTCCATTACGTAGTGATACATTAGCTATGAGATGGATAGTAGAATCAGCAAGAAAACGTCATGATAAATCTATGATATTTAAATTATCTAATGAATTTTTAGATGCATCAGAAAAAAAAGGATTATCAGTAAAAAAACGTGATGACGTTCATCGCACAGCAGATGCTAATAAAGCCTTTGCTCATTATCGTTGGTAAATTTTAAAGTTATTTATAAATCAAAAATTATATATTAGATATTGAGGTTTATGATGTCTCGTGTAACAAAAATTTCAAATTATAGAAATATTGGTATTAGCGCACATATAGATGCTGGAAAAACTACTACTACAGAACGTATTTTATATTATACAGGTATAAATCATAAAATAGGAGAAGTACATCATGGTTCAGCAACTATGGATTGGATGGCACAAGAACAAGAACGTGGTATTACAATAACATCTGCAGCTACAACATGTTTTTGGTCTGGCATGTTAAAACAATTTCAATCTCATCGTATAAATATTATTGATACTCCTGGGCATGTAGATTTTACAGTTGAAGTTGAACGTTCTATGCGTATACTAGATAGTGTATTAATGATTTATTGTGCTGTCGGTGGTGTACAACCTCAGTCTGAAACTGTGTGGAGACAAGCTAATAAATACAAAGTACCACGCATTGCTTTTATAAATAAAATGGACAGAACTGGAGCAGATTATTTTAATGTAGTTCAACAATTACAAGACAAACTAACAGCTAATCCAGTTCCTATTTATTTACCTATAGGTAAAGAAGCTAATTTTATTGGATTAATAGATTTAATAAAAATGAAAGCAATTATATGGAATGAATTTGATAAAGGTATGACTTTTAAGTATATAGATATTCCAAATAATTTAATTTCTTTATCTAATAAATGGCGTAAACATTTAATTGAATCTGTAGCTGAATCGTCTGATATTTTAATGGATAAATACTTAAATAATTATTCATTAAATGAAACAGAAATTAAATATGAATTAAGAAAAAGAGTTATAAATAACGACATTATATTAGTTACATGTGGATCTGCATTTAAAAATAAAGGTATACAAGCAATATTAGATATAATCATAGAATATTTACCATCACCTAATAATATACCTCCAATTCGTGGATTACTAAGTAATGGCAAAATTTGCACAAGAAAATCTAATGATGATGAACCTTTTTCTGCATTAGCATTCAAAATAGCTTCCGATGCATTTGTAGGCAATTTAACTTTTTTCAGAGTTTATTCTGGAATTGTTAAATCCGGAGATATAATATTAAATTCAACAAAAGAAAAGCGTGAAAGATTTGGTCGAATCGTACAAATGCATGCCAATAAACGAGATGAAATTAAAGAAGTTAGATCTGGCGATATAGCTGCAGCTATAGGATTAAAAGATGTTACTACAGGAGATACTTTATGTTCATTAATGCATCCAATAATTCTTGAAAAAATGGAATTTCCAGAACCAGTAATTTCTATTGCAGTAGAACCTAAAACAAAAGAAGATCAAAAAAGAATGGGAACTGCTTTACATAGATTATCTCAAGAAGATCCTTCTTTTAAAGTATATACTGACAAAGAATCTAGTCAAACTATTATTGCAGGTATGGGAGAATTACATTTAGAAATTTTAGTTGATCGTATGAAACGTGAATTTAATGTACAATCAAATATTGGTAAACCGCAAGTTGCATATAGAGAAACTATATTAAATTCAGTAGAACAAGAAGGGAAATTCATTAGACAATCTGGAGGACGTGGTCAATTTGGACATGTTTGGTTAAAAATTGAACCATTATCATCTTGTAACAAAAACTATGAATTTGTTAATAAAATTTCTGGTGGAGTTATTCCTAAAGAATATATTCCATCAATAGATAAAGGTGTACAAGAACAAATAAAAAGTGGTGTTTTAGCTGGATATCCTATTATAAATATAAAAGTTACTGTGTTTGATGGTTCTTTTCATGAAGTAGATTCATCAGAGATAGCATTTAAAATAGCAAGTTCTATAGCATTTAAATCAGGTTTTATGAAAGCAAATCCAATATTACTAGAACCTATTATGAAAGTGGATGTTGAAACTCCTGAAAAATATATGGGTGATGTGATAGGAGATATCAATAGAAGAAGGGGAATAATAAACAATATTGATGAAAATATTAACAATAAAATAATTTATTGTCATGTTCCTTTATCAGAAATGTTTGGTTATGCTACTGATTTAAGATCTCAAACACAAGGCAGAGCATTTTATTCTATGGAATTTTTAAAATATCATCCAGTTCCAAAAAATATTTCTAAATTTATAATTGATAAAAAATAAAAAATTTAATTTTTTATTTTTAAAATGGAATATCATTGTTAAAATCAATTAATTTAGAATTATTTTCTAATTCTTTTACGGAAATTTCATTATTATTTTCTTTATTATTTTTATTTTCCTTATAAGGAAATTCTGGCTTGTTTCCTAACATTTTCATCGTACCATTAACGCCTACAATTATTTCTGTAGTATATCTTTCTATTCCATTATTATCTTTCCATTTTCTTGTTTGTAAATATCCTTCTATATATACTTGCGATCCTTTGTGCAAATATTCATTTGCTATTTCTGCTATTTTACCAAATAAAACTACGCGATGCCATTCAGTTTTTTCTTTAATTTTTCCAGTTTTTTTATCATTCCATATCTCTGATGTAGCTATACTTAAATTAACTACAGCTCCTCCATTAGGCATATATCTAATATCAGGTTTTTGTCCTAAATTACCTATTAAAATAACTTTATTTATTCCTCTACTCATATATGTAAAATCCTTAAATTTAAATTGAATACAAATAATTATTTACCTATACAAAAATCTGAAAATATCTTTTTTAATAAATCATTTGAATTATATTTACCCATTATATTATATAATGATTTATGTGCTAAATGTAATTCTTCTGATATTATTTCATAATATTTATTATATTCTAAAACTTTTTTACAATTTTTTAAATGTTTTATGGCAGTTTTAAGTTCTTCTAAATGACGTCTTCTAGCTATAAACATGCTTTCATTATAGCCTTTAAAACCAACACATTTTTTAATATGTTCTTTTAACAATTTTATTCCATATCCATAACGTGCTGAAATTGTAATTATTTTAAAACCACATTTTGTAACAATACTAGTTTGTTCTTTAGTTATATCAGATTTATTTCTAATTATTGTCACTTGATTATTAGATGATATGTTATTTTTCAATCTTAAAGGTATAATATTTTCTGGATTATCATCCTTACTAAATTGAGAACTATCTACTATATATAGTATATGATTTGCTTTTTTAATTTCATTCCAAGTTTTTTCTATACCAATTAATTCAATTTTATTATTTGTATTATGCACACCAGCAGTATCAATAATATTAACTGGCATACCTTCAATATTTATATGTTCTTTTAAAATATCACGAGTAGTACCTGCAATATTTGTAACTATTGCAGTATCTTTTTGTGTTAATATATTTAACAAACTAGATTTTCCTACATTTGGTATTCCAAAAATTACAATTGTAATACCTTCTTTTAATATAATTCCTTGAGAAACATCACTGTATATTTTTTTGATTTGCATAATTAAATCATTTAAATATATATTAATTTTACTATTTGTTAATACATTAATTTCTTCTGTTGAAAAATCTATAGATGCTTCTATGTATGCTCTTAAATTAATTAAAGATTTAGATAATACATTAATTTTTTTTGAAAAAAATCCTTGTAAAGAATTTATAGAAGATTTTACAGATTGTTCTGAAGTTGCATTAATTAAATCACAAATTGCTTCTGCTTGTAACAAATCTATTTTGTTATTCATAAATGCGCGCTCAGAAAATTCACCAGGATTAGCTATTCGTATATTTTTTATAGATATTATTTCTTTTAGTAACATATCTAATACTATTGGACCACCGTGACCATGTAACTCTAATACATCTTCTCCAGTAAAAGAATTGGGTTTTGGAAAAAATAACACAATACCTTTATCAATTAAGTTCCCATATTTATTTTTAAATGATAAATATTCTGCATATCGTGGTAATGGAATTTTACCTAATATTTTATTAGCTACATATTTAACTAATATACCAGAAATACGTAAAATACCTATTCCTCCACATCCTATAGGAGTAGCTATTGCAATAATAGTATCTAAACATTTATTAATAGTCATATTTAAAATATAGTTTTATTTTTTTATTTTTTTAAAAATTATTATTTAATTTTTTAAGATTTTTTTATTTTTATCTATTCTATGTTTTATTAAATCTTGGTGTATAAAATATTGTTGTACAATAGTAAATAAATTACTAATTATATAGTATAAAACTAATCCAGATGGAAAATATAAAAATAATATAGTAAAAATAACCGGTATTATTTGAGTAATTTTTTGCTGTATTGGATCTGTAATATTAAAAGATGATGATTTTTGAGCAAAAAACATAGTTATACCCATAATTACAGGTAAAATATAATAAGGATCTTTACTAGATAAATCATTTATCCATAAGATAAAAGGTGCATGACGTAATTCTATAGATTTTGATAATACACTATACAATGATAAAAAAATTGGCATTTGAATTATTAATAATAAACATCCTCCTAATGGATTAATATTTTCTCTTTTATAAAGAGAAAGAATTTCTTTATTTTGTGTTGTACTATCATTAATAAATTTTTTTTTTATTTCCATAATTTCTGGTTGTAACATATGTATTTTAGACATTGAAATATACTGAGATCTAGTTATAGGATACATTATGCCACGTACAATAAAAGTTATTATTATAATAGAAAATCCCCAATTACCAATACATTTATATATTAATTGTAATAAATAAAATAAAGGTTGAGATATAAACCATAAAATATCATAATTAACTTTTGTATTAAAATGTTCTGTTTTAACATTGATATCATTATTTTGATTTTTAGAATCAATACATAATTTATTTTCTAATATATTATTAGGCATATTTGTAATAAAAATTTTACTTAATTCTAAGTTAAAAAATTTATTTTTTTCTAAATTTATAAAATATTTGATTAATTTTTCACTATCATTATATAATAAATATTTTATTTTTTTAAAAAAATCTTGCTTTATATCAAGATTTAATATTTCTTTAATAAAAAGAGGTTTATTTAAATCATTTATAAATGTAGTTTTTGTTTTACTTATGTTCAAAGAATGTAATGTAATAAAAATTACAAATAATAATGAAACTAAAATAGTGTATCGTACATACATAATAAAATGCCCTTGTTATATGTGATAATAATATATTAAACTAACATTTAGGCACATTATCGTTACCACCAATATTTAAAGGATGGCATTTTAAAATACGTTTTAATGTTAAAAACATTCCATTTAATATTCCAAATTTAGATATAGATTCTATACAATATTGTGAACATGTTGGCTTGAATCTGCATACATTAACTAAACATGGGCTAATTACAATTTGATAAATATTTATTATATAAATAATCATTTGTTTTAAAATTAAAAATAAAATTTCCATAAAATTTCTAATTTTTTTAAAATTTCAATATTATTTAAATCAACTATTTTTTTTTTAATAATTATTACAAAATCCATAAAAGGTAATGTATTTTTATTTAATCTGAAGCTTTCACGTACTAATCTTTTAATTCTATTTCTTTTATTAGCTAAAGTAATATATTTTTTAGAAACAGATATACCAATCCTTGGATATGTTAAAATATTTTTTCTACTAAAAATAGTTAAATATAAATTTCTAATTATGTTAGGATCTTGAAAAACAAAATTAAAGTCTTTTAATTTTGTTAATTTAAAATTAAAATCAAATTTGTAATTCATTCTATTTGTTATAAAAATTTCGTTTAGAAGAAATTGTTAATAATGATCGTAATTTTTTTCTACGACGTGACAAAATTTTACGACCATTTTTAGTTTTCATTCTTTTACGAAAACCATGAGAACGATTTTTTTTTAAAATTGATGGCTGAAAAGTGCGTTTCATAGATAATTAAACCTAAATTTTTGAAAATATATTATTTTATATATATTTAAAATATACAAAAAATTAATTTAAATATATTACTGTAATTGTAACATAAATATTTTATTTTAAATAAATAAAATTAATTTTATTTGATTTAATAGATTTAATTTCATTAAAATTACTTTTTTTATAAAAATTACATTCAACACAAGATACACTATTTATAATATTTTCATTATTAAACAATACTAATAAAGTATCTTCTTTATTACAAAGTGGACAAATGGCTCCTGAAATAAATTTTTTTTTAATATTTGATATCATATATGTATTAATTATTGATTTAATTATGTTAATATAATTTAATTATAAATTTATATAAAATAAACATATAAATATATATATTGTATATTATATATGTTTTTTATTTTTATAAATTTTATTTGTTTAAAATAATTTATTAATTAATATATATAATTTTTTAATAAAATATATAAAATAATATTTTTAAATAAATAATTTATTTAACAAAAATTAAACTTTAATAACATAATTGTTAACCTATATAAGGTATAAAAATTAATGATTTTGAGTAAATTACAAATAAATTCAATTTTAGAATGGCTTAAATCTCATTGTCATATACATAAATATCCACCAAAAAGTATGATAATTAATAAAAGTGAAAAATCGGAAATTCTTTATTTTATAATAACAGGATCTGCATCAGTTATTATGAAAAATGAAGAAGATAAAGAAATGATTATTTCCTATTTAAATAATGGGGATTTTATTGGAGAATTAGGTTTATTTAAATTAAATAAAAAATGTAATATTTGGGTTCGTACAAGAACAATATGTAAAATTGCTGAAATTACATACATAAGATTTAATAAATTAATTAACATTAATCCAGATATTCTAAAATATTTAACATATCAAATAGCTAATAGATTAAGGTTGACATCACAAAAAGTAGAAAATTTATTTTTTTTAAATGTAACTGAGCGTATATCTAAAACTTTGTTATTTTTAGCAACTCAACCTGATGCTATCACTCATCCAGATGGAATGCAAATTAAAATTACAAGACAAGAAATTAGTCAAATAGTTGGATGTTCTAGAGAAACAGTTGGACGCATTTTAAAAATATTAGTTAATAAAAATCAAATATTTGCCCATGGCAAAACTATTGTTATATATGGTACAAGATAAAATATAAATATTAATTTAATAATACGTTTAATAAAAAAATATTAAATTATACGTTCTTTTATTCTAGAAGATTTACCAGTTAATTTACGTATATAATACAACTTTGATTGTCTGACTAATCCTCTTCTTTTAATAGTTATATTATTTATTATTGGAGAATGTGTTTGAAAAACTCGTTCTACACCTTCATTATTATAAGATATTTTTCTTAAAGTAAATGAAGAGTTAATACCACGATTTTTTATAGATATAACTATTCCATCAAATGATTGCAAACGTTTTTTAGTGCCTTCAATGACCCATGTCTTAATTGATAACATATCTCCTGAATAGAAGATCGGTATATTATAATTAATTTGTTCTTTTTCAAGTTCTAAAATTAATTTATTCATTAAAATTCCTTATTTTATAATAAATTTAAATAATTATTATTTAATAATTATTTAAATTTAGTAATTATTTTAAAAAATAAAAAAATATAATTAAAATTATTTAATATAATAAAATGTTATAAATAATTATATATATTTATAACATTTTTAATAAATAAAAAATGTTATATATATGAAATATTCAATAATTTAAAATATAAGAATTAATTTACAATTATATATAATAATATATATAATATAACTATCTTTCTAAAAATATTGTTATATCTTTAAAAAAAAATAATATTGTTTTTATTAATTTAAATATTTCTTAATATATAAAAATTTTTATGTAGAAAATGAATAAATTTTCATTTATGTCTTTAGTAAATTTAGTATTTTTATAAGTTTATTTAATAAAAAATTATATAAAACTATCATATTATCATGAATAAATTTATTTTATTTATTTTTAAAATTAATATAATTAATTAATCAGTATTAGATTTATTAGAAAATATTCTAATAACATTAATTACATTTTAAATATTAATTTTTAAAAATTAGGATGCCAATTAACTATTATTTTATGTAATTTTATATCAACATTTTTAACTATTTTTTCATTTATAAAAGGAATTAAAAACTCTTTTATTTTAAATAAATTATTTATTTTTAAATTAACTATCAAAATATCATTTGACCCTGTATTAATTAAATTTGTTACTTTGCCAAAATAATATCCATATAAAGAAAATACTTTACATCCTATTAAATCTTTCCAGTAATATTCATTACTATTTAAATTAAATAATTGCGATTCGTCAATATAAATATAACAATTTATAAAACATTGAGCATTTTTTATATTTTTAATATTTTTAATTTTTACTAAAAAATTTTTTTTATAAAATTTCCACTTTTCTACAAATATTTTTAATAAATTTTGTTGGTTTTTAATCAACCAAGGTTGATATTGAAAAATATTGACATTAATTTCTGTATACGAAATTATTTTTAACCATCCTAATAAACCATAAGTAGAACCTATTTTCCCTAAAATTATTTTTTTATTTATAAACATTTTTTTATTTTAAAATAAAAAATTATTTACATAATTTTTTTATAATATATTTAACTTTATTTGAAAGAATAGCCCCACAATTTATCCAATATTTTATTCTTTTTATATTTAAATATTTTTGTTTGTTAAGTGGATTAAAAAATCCAACTTTTTCAATAAATTTACCATCACGTGCACTTTTACTATTCGATACAATTACTTGATAAAATGGTCTTTTTTTACATCCACGTAAAGACAAGCGAATTTTAACCATATATTTTCCTTAACATAAATTAATTTACTAACTGAAAAAATTATTTATATTTATAATAATTTAATAAAATTAAAAAATATTAAAATTTAAAAGGAAATAAATCTTTTAATTTATTAAAAATACTAGAAATATTATTTGATTTAATATTTTTTATTATGTTTTTTGTATACTTAAACTGTGTTAATAAATTATTAACATCTTTTATTTTAACACCAGAACCATATGCAATACGTTTTTTTCTTGAACATTTAATAATATTAGGATTTTTTCTTTCTTCTATTGTCATAGAATATATTATAGATTTCATAATATCTGTGATTTTATTATCTTTTATATCACATATATTATTTATTTTATTTAAATAATTTTTAGGAAGTTTGTTAATTAAATTTGATATCCCCCCCATACTATTTATATGATCTAGTTGTTCTAAAAAATTAATTAAATTAAAATCTTTATAATCAGTTATTTTATTAAATGATTTCATATTATTTATATTAGGATTATCTTTTATACTTTCAATAAATGTAAGAATATCATCCATACCTAATATTTGTTTTACTATTATCTTAGGATTAAATTTTTCTAAATTATTTAATGATTCTCCGTTACCAATAAATTTTATTGGTTTCTTTGTAATGTGACTCACAGATAAAGCGGCTCCTCCTCTAGCATCACTATCTGTTTTAGTTAATATTACACCAGTTAAAGGTATAAGTTTATTAACTTGATACACTGTATTAGCTGCTTCTTGCCCAGACATAGCATCAACAACAAATAATGTTTCTATAGGATTGACTTTTTTATAAATACTTATTATTTCTTTAAAAATATGTTTACCTGTCGATAAATATCCAGGTGTATCAATTAACAAAATGTCATAACGTTTTTTTTTAGCAAAATCTACAGCATAAGAAACAATATCTAATGGTGTTTGAGTATTATAAGATTCTAAAAAATCTATATTTGCTGCATGAGATAAAACTTTTAATTGGTTTATTGCAGCCTCACGATATATATCTGATGAAACAGTTAATATTTTTATATTTTTTTTAAAACTTAAATATTTTCCAATTTTACCAAGACTAGTTGTTTTTCCAGAACCTTGTAACCCAATAAATAAAATAACAGAAGGTATGTTATGTGAAAAATTTAAAATATTATTTTGTTTATTACCTCCCATAATATTTAATAGTGTATTATATACTATTTTAGTAAATTCTTCACTAGGTGAAAAATATGGACTAATTTTTTTACCTATAGCATTTTTTTTAATAGATTTTATTAAATCTGAAACTACAGAGAAGGTAACATCTGATTCCAATAAAGCTAACTTTATTTTATTTAATGATTCATTTATATTTTCTTCTGATATAATGTCTTGCCCTTTTATTAATTTTATAGCATGTAATAATTTATTAGATAAATTTTCAAACATATCATTTCCTTAATTTTCTTTTCATATAAAATTAATAAATAATTATAATATACAATATTAATTGTAAAAACTTAATTAAATTTAAATATTTTCTTTTAGTTATATTTAAAATAATAATTAAAATTATTGTTAATAATATTTAAAAAATTTTATTTTTTTATTTTATTTTTAACATTTATTTTATTATTAATTTTGTGTTTAAAATTAATAAATAGGTTTACTTTTCTATTTTTATGATCATAATTTAATATTATTAAAGATATAAAATTTCCAATCTTAATATTTTTTTTATAATAATCAGTAATTTTTACTTTTTTATCTATTAGTAAATGACCACATATACCATCAGATAACTCTATTATTATCATTTTATTTTTAATATATGTGATTAAACCTATAACTATTGATCCTTTTTTATGAATATTAATATATTTATTAAATGGATCTTCTTTTATTTGTTTTATACCTAATGATATCCTTTCTCTATCTGAATCCACTTGTAATACTATAGCTGAGATTAAATCACCTTTTTTGTATTTTTTTATAGCTTTTTCACCACTAATATCCCAAGATATATCAGATAAATGTACTAATCCATCAATATTACCAGGCAAACCTAAGAATATACCAAAATCAGTTATAGATTTAATTTTCCCTTCTATACAATCACCTTTGTTAAAAGTTTTATCAAATTTTTTCCAAGGATTAGTTTTACATTGTTTCACTCCCAAGGAAATACGACGCCTATTTTCGTCAATATCTAAAACCATAACTTGCACTATTTTAGAAATATGAACTACTTTAGATGGATGTATATTTTTATTTGTCCAATCCATTTCTGAAACATGTACTAATCCTTCAATACCTTCTTCTATTTCTACAAAACAACCATAATCAGTTAAATTAGTAACTTTACCATTTACAATAGTATTTATTGGATAACGTTTTGATATGAACATCCAAGGATCTGTACTTAATTGTTTTAGTCCTAATGATACACGTGTACGTTCACGATCAAATTTTAATATTTTAACTTCTATCGTATCTCCTATACTTACTATTTCATTTGGATGTTTTATACGTTTCCATGACATATCTGTAATATGTAATAAACCATCTATACCACCTAAATCTACAAAAGCCCCATAATCTGTTAAATTTTTAATAATACCACTTATTTTTATACCTTCTTGTAAAGAAGCTAAAAGAATATTACGTTCAACATTATTTTCAGATTCAATTACAGCTTTTCTAGAAACTACAACATTATTACGTTTTTTATCTAATTTAATTACTTTAAACTCTAACTCTTTACCTTCTAAGTATCCTGTATCTTTAATTGGTCTTATATCTACTAATGATCCAGGTAAAAAAGCACGAATACTATTAATTTCTACAGTAAACCCTCCCTTAACTTTACCATTAATTATTCCAATTACTTTAATATCTTCTTTGTAAGATTTATCTAACGATAACCAAGCTTCATGTCTTTTTGCTTTTTCACGAGATAATATTGTCTCCCCAAAACCATTTTCTACTGTATCTAAAGTAACATCAATTTGGTCACCTATAGATACTTCTAACTCTCCTTTTTGATTATAAAATTGATCTATTGAAATAGCCGATTCAGATTTTAAACCAGCATCAACTAATACTGTATCTTTACATATTGCAACTACGACACCTTTAACAATAAATCCAAGTCTTATTTCAGTAGTTTGCATAGATTCTTCAAATAATTTAGCAAATGATTCTGTCATATTTAATAGTCTTCAAATTTTGTGTACTTTCTCTATAGTATTAGAGAAATTATTATATAAATTATACATATATTATTAATTAATAAACAATTATAAATTAATAATTTGTTTTATATATTTTAGTATTTTATTTGTCATCTCATCTATAGTTAAATAACTAGAGTCAAAAATTAAAGCATCAGGAGCTGGTATTAATGGTGATATTTTTCTATTTTTATCTTTTAGATCTCTTATTTTCATTTTTAATAATAAATTTTTTAAATTACAATTAAATCCATATTTTCTTAGTTGTTTCATGCGTCTATTTGCTCTTTCTTGTATAGATGCATGTAAAAATATTTTAAGATTTGCATCAGGAAATACAACAGTCCCCATATCTCTACCGTCAGCCAATAATCCTGGATACTTTCTAAAAGAACGTTGATAATTTAATAAAAACATACGTAACATAATTGATTTAGATATATTAGATGCAGTCATTCCTACTTTTTCATTACGCAAAAATTTTTCATTAACTTGTTTATTTTTTAGTATAATTACTAAATTACCTGAAACAATTTTAAATTTAATATTTAGTTTCATAGCAATTTTAATTAATGATTTTTCATCATTAAAAGATATTTTATGATTAATTGCTATTAAAGCAATTAATCTATATATAATTCCTGAATCTATTAAATTCCAATTTAAATATTGTGCCAATTTAACACACAAAGTTCCTTTACCTGCACTACTTGGTCCATCAATTGTAATTACAGGAAATGACTTACACATAATTATTAATTATTATTTTTAATAAAAAAGTTTTTATATATAATAAACAAGTTATTACATATTTATATTTTTTGCAACACTAATTGTTTTTAATAAATTAAAAAAATCAGGACAAGTTTTATTAACACATGTAGGATTTAGTATTGTTACTGGAACATTTGATAATGATAATAAAGAAAAACACATTGCCATACGATGATCATCATATGTATCTATTATAGATGGAATAAATTTTAAAGGAGGTTTTATTTGTAAATAATCATTACCTACTATAATATATGCACCAATTTTTCTTAATTCTGTAGCCATAGCTGTTAATCTATCAGTTTCTTTTACTCGCCAATTATAAATATTTTTTAAAACAGAAACATTATTATTACTAACAAATAAAGCAACTATTGCTACAGTCATTGCCACATCTGGTATATGATTCATATCCATATTAATTGCATTTAAATAATTTTTAGTACATTCAATATAGTTTAGTCCTAATTTAATTTTAGCACCCATTTTTTTTAAAACATTAGCAAAATCAATATCTCCTTGTATACTATTGTAACCAACACCTGTTACTCTAACAGTGCCACCACGAATTGCAGCAGCTCCTAAAAAATAAGATGCACTAGATGCATCTCCTTCTATTAAATATTTCCCTGGAGAAATAAATTTACTATTTGCTTGTATATAAAATATTTTATAATTTTCATGTTTAATTTTTACACCAAATATTTTCATTAATTTTAATGTTATCTTAATATAAGGTTTTGAAACTAATTTACCTTTTACATATATAGTTGTATTATTAGGCACAATCATCATTAATAATGATGTTAAAAATTGACTAGAAATATTACCATAAATAGTAATATGTCCCCCTATAAATCCTCCTTTAAGTTGTAAAGGAGTAAAATTATCTTTTTTTATATATTTTATATTGGCTTTTCCTTGTCGTAAAGCATTAATTAAATGACCAATTGGTCTATGATTCATACGATCATTGCCTAATAAAATTACATTTTTAGAATATAAACATAATGCAGCAGTTAATGAACGAATTGCAATTCCAGAATTACCAAGAAATAATTTTAGATTTCGTTTTGTTTTTAAAGGACCCCCAATACCTATAATTTTACATTTAGTATTATTATCTGATAATGTATACTTTATTCCCAGTTGTTTTAGTGCTAATAACATATAACGAACATCATCACTATTTAATAAATTAGTTAAATATGTTATACCATGAGCTTGTGCAGCTAATAATAAGACACGATTTGATATACTTTTTGATCCAGGAAGATTAATTATTCCATTTATATATGGAACAGGATCAATAGTTAATGTTTCTTGCATTTATGATAATCTCTCTAATAAAAATTTAAAATAATTAAAAATTATAAGTATAAATATATTTATATGTATAAAACTAAATTATCCATATAAACGTCTAAATTCTTGCATAAAAGTTATTAAACTTTTAACTCCTTCTATTGGCATAGCATTATATATAGATGCTCGCAATCCACCATAAAAACTATGTCCTTTTAATCCATATAATCCTGCATTTACCGCTTTTTCTATAAATATAGAATGTAATTTTTTATTTTTAATGAAAAAAGGTATATTCATATAAGATCTATTTTTTTTATTAATATTATTTTGATAAAAATCATTTGAATCTATTTCTCTATATAAAAGATCTGATTTAACTTTATTAAGTTTATACATTGTAGATAATCCACCTTTATTTTTTAACCATTTAAAAACTAATCCAGCTATATACCAAGATAATGTTGGTGGAGTATTAAACATAGAGTTATTATCAGAAATAATTTTATAATTAAAAGTTGATGGTAAAAACTTAAGTTTTTTTCTATTTATTAAATCTTCACGAATTATAACTATAGTTAAACCAGATGGACCAATATTTTTTTGAGCACTTGCATATATTACGCCAAATTTACATATATTTAATGGAGAAGATAATATTACTGATGAACAATCTATAACAAATATATAATTGTTATTAAAATTTGGAATTTCATGTATAGCTAATCCATTTATAGTTTCATTAGGACAATAATGTATATACGCACTATTTTTAGAGAGCTTCCAATCTATTATAGATTTAACTGAATGTATACCATTAATTGTTTGAGATATATTAATAATTCTTGGAGAACAATATTTTTGTGCTTCTAGTATAGCACTATTCATCCAATAACCTCCATTAATATAATCAGCAGTTTTGTAATTACCTAATAAATTCATTGGTATTGCTGAAAATTGAGATCTAGCGCCACCTTGACAAAATAAAACCTTATAATTACTTGGAATACAAAGTAAATCACGTAAATTCTTTTCAGAAGATAAAGCAATTTCAATAAATTTTTGATCTCTATGACTAATTTCCATAACAGAAAAACCTAAATTACGCCAATTACATAAATCATATTGTACTTCTTTTAAAACTTCTATAGGAAGAGACGCAGGACCTGCGCTAAAATTAAATATTCTATTCATCTTAATAATTTATTTAATTAGTTAAATTTTTTTAAAATCTATATCGTATAATAGATATTATATATGTTATTTAATATATAAAATTTTTTATTTATTAAATTTATTTTTTAAAGTTACAGTCCTATTAAAAACTATTTTGTTTTTTGTAGAAAGAAATTTATCTATACAAAAATATCCTTCTCTCTCAAATTGAAATATCTTTGCATAATTTTTTAAAAATAAAATACTTTTTTCTACAAATCCATCATAAATAGTTAATGATTTTTTATTTATAAATTTTAAAAAATTACTAACAATATAAGGTTTAGGTATGCAAAATAATTTATCATATATTCTAAATTCTACAGGTACATTGTCTTTTGCTGATACCCAATGAATTACTCCAACATTAATCTTTTTCTTTGTATTATCATTACAATTTATATTATATTCGTGAGTGCAAAAAATTGTGGTAATTTCTCCAAAAGTATTTTTTTTAATATGTGATATTTTGATAATACATGCATGTCTTAAGCGAATTCTATTATTTAAAGTTAATTTTTTATATTCATTACTATATTTTTCACAAAAATCTGATTTATCAATATAAATTTCTCTATTAAATTGAACTTTATGAAATCCCATGTTATTATTGTTAGGGTGATTTTTGACAATTAGAATTTTTTTATATCCAATTGGTAAACTTTCTATTATTAATAATACCGGTTTAATAATAGCCATTACTCTAATTGAACATTTATTCAGTTCTTCTCTTATACAAAATTCTAACATAGATAGTTCAATTGTATTATTTTGTTTAGTTACACCAACTTTTTTACAAAAGTTACATATCGAATTTGGTGTATAACCTCGCCTACGTAAACCTGAAATTGTAGGCATTCTAGGATCGTCCCATCCTTCAACAATATTATTTTTAATTAATAAACTTAATTTACGTTTTGATAAAATTGTGTACTCTAGTTCTAAGCTAGAAAATTCATATTGTTTTGGTTTTGCATTAATTGAAATATTACTCAATATCCAATCATATAATATTCTGTTATTTTTAAATTCCATTGTACACAAAGAATGACTAATACCTTCTAAAGCATCAGCTATACAATGAGCAAAATCATACATTGGATATATACACCATTCTCTATTTGTTCTATGATGTTTAGTAAATTTTATTCTATATAAAACAGGATCTCTCATAATAATATGAGATGATGCCATATCAATTTTTGCCCTTAAACATACATCACCTTCTTTAAAATATCCATTTTTCATTTTTTTAAATAAATTTATATTTTCTTCAATATTTCTATTTCGATAAGGACTATTGATTCCACAATTTTTTAATGTTCCTCTATAATTATGAATATCTTCTGGAGATAATTGATCAACATATGCTAAATTTTTATAAATTAATTCTAGTGCAAAATTATATATTTCTTGAAAATAATTTGACGTATAATATATATTATTGGATAATTTAAATCCAAGCCATTTTATATCATATTTTATAGATTTTATATATTTAATATTTTCTTTTTCAGGGTTGGTATCATCAAAACGTAAATTACATTTACCATGGTAATTTTTAGCTATATCAAAATTTAAACAAATAGATTTTGCATGACCTATATGTAAGTATCCGTTAGGTTCTGGAGGAAATCTTGTTTTTATATTTTTATATTTACCTAAATGTAAATCTGATTCTATACATTTAATAATAAAATTATTCAATTTAAATAACCAATATCGTATATAAGTTTATTTCATAATTACTATATTATTTAATAATACATTAAAATGTTTAATTCAACAATTGACACATATATAAATTTATGTATAATTTACCAATTATATAAGGTATTATTTAAGGCTACGTAGCTCAGTTGGTTCAGAGCACAGCACTCATAACGCTGAGGTCACAGGTTCAATTCCTGTCGTAGCTATTATTTTATTAATATTTTTTATAATAAAATTATTTATATATTTTGGGGTATAGCCAAGTGGTAAAGGCGACGGGTTTTGATCTCGTTATACCCAGGTTCGAATCCTGGTACCCCAGATTAATAAATAATATATTAATTTTAAATGCGAGAGTGGCGGAATTGGTAGACGCATCAGATTTAGGTTCTGACACTTTTTTAGTGTGCGAGTTCAAGTCTCGCCTCTCGTATATTTTGGGGTATAGCCAAGTGGTAAAGGCGACGGGTTTTGATCTCGTTATACCCAGGTTCGAATCCTGGTACCCCAGATTAATAAATAATCTATTTCATGATTATAATATTTATAATATTATAGTTAATATATAAATTAATTAAATTAAGGTGTTTCATACATGAATAAAAGTCAATTAATTAATTCTTTAGCTTCTAAAGCTTGTTTAACTAAAATAAAATCAAAAATGATTATTAAATCAATTCTAGAAATAATCACAGAATCATTACAGAATGGTAATTCTGTTCAAATTGTTGGTTTTGGTACATTTAAAGTACAACATAGAAATGCAAGAATAGGTCGTCATCCGCAAACTGGAAAAGAAATTAAGATTAAAGCAAGAAATATTCCAGTATTTGTATCTGGAAAAACATTAAAAAATGCTATTAAGAAAAAAATTTAATTTAAAGATTTTTTAATTAGTAATTATTTTTAATGCCTAAAATGACGTATATTTGTAAATATCATTGATATATTATGTTCATTAGAAGCACATATTATTTCATTATCACGTATTGATCCACCAGGTTGAATGATGCAACTTATTCCTAATTTTGCAGCTTCGTCTACACTATCTCTAAACGGAATAAATGCATCAGAGGCCATAGCGGCTCCATGTATAGATAAACCTGAATATTTTGCTTTTATGTTAGCTATTTTTGTAGCGTGAATACGACTTGTTTGGCCAGATCCAATACCAATAGTTTTTTGATCATAACCATAAACAATAGCATTAGATTTTGCAAATTTAGCTATTTTCCAACAAAATAATGCATCTTGTTTTTCTTGAATTGTTGGTTTACGATTAGTAACTATTTTGAGTTTATTAAATAAAATATTTGAATTATTATTCTGAATTAATATTCCATTGTTTATATGTTTAATTTTTAAAGTTTTTTGATTAAGATTTAGATTATTATATCTAATTAATATTATATTTTTATATTTTATAAAAGACATAATATTTTTATCTATATAAGGCGCAATGATGATTTCTACAAATTGACGATTTATAATATTATTTATAACATCTATATTTAATTGTTTATTAAAGGCAATAACTCCTCCAAATGCAGATATAGGATCACTATTATATGCATTTTCATAAGCTTTTAAAATTGAGTATGAAACAGAAGCACTACAAGGATTTTCATGTTTTACTATTACACATGCTGAATCTGAAAATTCAGAAACACACTCAATTGCTGTATCAATATCAACAAGATTATTATACGAAAGCTGCTTACCATTCAATTGTTTTATTTTAAATTTTGAAAAAATATTTTTTGAGTTACATTGATATAAAGCAGATTTTTGATGATTATTTTCTCCATAACGTAATTCTTTTATTTTATATAAATCTAAATTAATTGTATTAGGTAAAGTTTCATTATTATTTTTATTTGAATATTTTTTTTTGAAAAAATAATTTTCTATTATTCTGTCATAATTTGCAATATATGAAAAAGCTTTTTGTGCTAAATGGATTCGTGTTTTTAAATTAATACATCTTTTATTTTTTTCCATTTTTGATATTATATCAAGATAATCATGTGTATTAACTATAATTACTACATTATGGTAATTTTTAGCTGATGCTCTAATCATTGCATGACCACCAATATCTATATTATCTAATATTTCTTTTGTTGAAAAATTTTTATTCATTGTTGCTTGAAAAAATGGATATAAATTTACTATTACTATGTCAATAGGTAAAATATTATACTTAATCATATCAATAGTATCTAAATCTTGTATTCCAAGTAAACCACCATATATTTTTGGGTGTAATGTTTTAATTTTTCCTTGTATTAATTCTGGAAATTTTATGTAATCAGAGACATTAATTACTGGTATATTATTTTGTAATAAAAATTTAGCAGTACCTGTAGTTGCAATAATTTCTATATTATTTTTATTTAAATATTTAGCGAAATTTAAAATTCCAAATTTTTCATAGACACTAATTAAAGCTCTTTTAATAGGTTTTAATTTAAGCATTTACCACCTTATTAATAAATTTATATGTAAAACTTTACATATTTTATCATACTTAAAATTTATATATTTTTAATATATATTCAAAATATATGAATAATAAATATATATTTATTATTTTTTATAAATAAAAACTTGACTGTATAATTATAAATATCATATATTAGTTTATATAATTACATTTGATCTTTAAAAATATAATATACGTAAGCACTCAATCTAAATTATCTAAAGTAGATAATTTTTAGTTAATAGTATGTTTTGTTTTTAATTTAAGAGTTTGATCATGGCTCAGATTGAACGCTAGCGACAAGCTTAACACATGCAAGTCGAGCGGCATCGAGAAAA
>JBLLJR010000001.1:1733-4916 GCA_047692235.1 Enterobacterales bacterium | reverse complement strand
AATCCTGGCGGTTACCTACTCTCGCATGAAATATCACACTACCATCGGCGCAACGATATTTCACTTCTGAGTTCGGAATGGATTCAGGTGGGTCCATCGCGCTATTACCGCCAAGAAAAATTTATTTTTTATAAAAAATATTCAAATAACTTAATTGTTGCAAGGTTAAGTCTCACGGGTCATTAGTATTGATTAGCTTAACATTTCACAATGCTTACACATTCAACCTATCAACGTCATAGTCTATAACGTCCCTTTAGGAGATTTTAAATCTCAGGGAAGATTAATCTTGAGGTAAGTTTCCTGCTTATATGCTTTCAGCAGTTATCTTTTCCGCACTTAGCTACCGGACAATGCCATTGGCATGACAATCCGAACACCAGTGGTGCGTCCACTCCGGTCCTCTCGTACTAGGAGCAGATCCTCTCAATCTTCCAACGCCCACGGCAGATAGGGACCGAACTGTCTCACGACGTTCTAAACCCAGCTCGCGTACCACTTTAAATGGCGAACAGCCATACCCTTGGGATCTGCTACAACCCCAGGATGTGATGAGCCGACATCGAGGTGCCAAACACCGCCGTCGATATGAACTCTTGGGCGGTATTAGCCTGTTATCCCCGGAGTACCTTTTATCCGTTGAGCGATGGCCTTTCCATACAGAAACCACCGGATCACTAAGACCTGCTTTCGCATCTGCTCGAGCTGTCACTCTCGCAGTTAAGCTAGCTTATGCCTTTGCACTAAACTCACGATATCCAACCGTGATTAGCTAACCTTTGTGCTCCTCCGTTACATTTTAGGAGGAGACCGCCCCAGTCAAACTACCCACCAGACATTGTCTTCAACCCGGATAGACGGGTTAGAATTAGAAAATTAAACATTAAAGGGTGGTATTTCAAGGACAGCTCAATATAAACTGGCGTCTATATATCATCGCCTCCCACCTATCCTACACATCAAAATTTAAAATTCAATGTCAAGCTATAGTAAAGGTTCACGGGGTCTTTCCGTCTTGCCGCGGGTACACCGCATCTTCACGGCGAATTCAATTTCACTGAGTCTCGGGTGGAGACAGTCTGGCCATCATTACGCCATTCGTGCGGGTCGGAACTTACCCGACAAGGAATTTCGCTACCTTAGGACCGTTATAGTTACGGCCGCCGTTTACCGGGGCTTCGATCAAGAGCTTCTTCATTTTCATGAATAACCCCATCAATTAACCTTCCGGCACCGGGCAGGCGTCACACCGTATACTTCCATTTTCATGTTTGCACAGTGCTATGTTTTTATTAAACAGTTGCAGCCAGCTGATATCTGAGACTGACTTCAGCTAATAAGAGCACATAAATAATGAGTCTTATTTACTTACAATCAGTATGCCTTCTCCCGAAGTTACGGCATCATTTTGCCTAGTTCCTTCACCCGAGTTCTCTCAAGCGCCTTAGTATTCTCTACCTAACCACCTGTGTCGGTTTATAGTACGATTGTATATAATCTAAGTTTAGAGGATTTTCTTGTAAGTATAGCATTAATTCCTTTGTGACCTAAGTCACTAGTCATCACGCCTCAGTGTTAAAAAATAACGGATTTACCTATTATTTACACCTACACGCTTAAACCGGGACAACCAACACCCGGAGAATCTAGCTGCCTCCGTCCCCCCTTTCACAATTATAAACAGTACAGGAATATTAACCTGTTATCCATCGATTACGCCTTTTGGCCTCACCTTAGGTGTCGACTTACCCTGCTCCGATTAACGTTGAACAGGAAACCTTAGTCTTTCGGCGAGCAGGTTTTTCACCTGCTTTATCGTTACTTATGTCAGCATTCGCACTTCTGATACCTCCAGTATTTCTCACAAAATACCTTCGTTAGCTTACAGAACGCTCCCCTACCCAATAAAATAATAAAATATAAATTTTATATAATTATTGTCGCAGCTTCGGTGCATAATTTAGCCCCGTTACATCTTCCGCGCAGACCGACTAGACCAGTGAGCTATTACGCTTTCTTTAAATGATTGCTGCTTCTAAGCCAACATCCTGGCTGTTTATGCCTTTCCACATCGTTCCCCACTTAATTATGACTTTGGGACCTTAGCTGGCGATCTGGGTTGTTTCCCTTTTCACGACGGACGTTAGCACCCGCCGTGTGTCTCCCGTAATAACATTCTATGGTATTCGGAGTTTGCATTGGATTGGTAGCCCGGGATGGACCCCTAACCAAAACAGTGCTCTACCCCCATAGATGAATTTACGAGGCGCTACCTAAATAGCTTTCGGGGAGAACCAGCTATCTCCCGGTTTGATTGGCCTTTCACCCCTAACCACAAGTCATCCGCTAATTTTTCAACATTAGTCGGTTCGGTCCTCCAGTTAGTGTTACCCAACCTTCAACCTGCTCATGGCTAGATCACCGGGTTTCGGGTCTATACCTTGCAACTAAAACGCCCATTTAAGACTCGGTTTCCCTACGGCTCCCCTATTAAAGGTTAACCTTGCTACAAAATATAAGTCGCTGACCCATTATACAAAAGGTACGCAGTCACATATATAATAATATATGCTCCCACTGCTTGTATGTGTACGGTTTCAGAATCTATTTCACTCCCCTATCCGGGGTTCTTTTCACCTTTCCCTCACGGTACTAGTTCACTATCGGTCAATCAGGAGTATTTAGCCTTAGAGGATGGTCCCCCTATCTTCAAACAAGATATTACGTGTCTCGTTTTACTTTTAGAATTTTTAATAAAATATATTTTCGAATACGGGACTATCACCCTATATTGTTGATATTTCCAGATCATTTTTCTAATATATTTAATATAAAATAAATTCAGGGCTGATCCCATTTCGCTCGCCACTACTATGGGAATCTCAATTGATTTCTTTTCCTCAGGATACTTAGATGTTTCAATTCTCCTGGTTTGCTTCATTAAGCTATATATTCACTTAATGATGATGTTTAAAAAACCATCGGGTTTCCCCATTCGGACATCACCGGGTATAACGCTTTAAATCAACTTACCGATGCTTTTCGCAGATTTACACGTCCTTCTTCGCCTCTGATTGCCAAGGCATCCACCATACACACTTATTCACTTAACCTTACAACATTAAGTTATCTGTAAATATATTTATGTTTAATAAATACAACATAAATGAATTTATTTATTAA
>JBLLJR010000001.1:0-1633 GCA_047692235.1 Enterobacterales bacterium | reverse complement strand
AAACACTACAATCTAATTATCTTTATTAAAAGGAGGTGATCCAACCACAGGTTCCCCTACAGTTACCTTGTTACGACTTCACCCCAGTCATGAATCACAAAGTGGTAAGCGCCCTCCAATTAAGGTTAAGCTACTTGCTTCTTTTGCAACCCACTTCCATGGTGTGACGGGCGGTGTGTACAAGGCCCGAGAACGTATTCACCGCGACATTCTGATTCACGATTACTAGCGATTCCTACTTCATAAAGTCGAGTTGCAGACTTCAATCCGAACTAAGACGTATTTTAGAGGTTTGCTTACTCTTGCGAGTTTGCTTCTTTTTGTGTACGCCATTGTAGCACGTGTGTAGCCCTACTCGTAAGGGCCATGATGACTTGACGTTATCCCCACCTTCCTCCAATGTTTCATTGGCAGTTTCCTTTGAGTTCCCGACTTTATTCGATGGCAACAAAGGACAAGGGTTACGCTCGTTGCGGGACTTAACCCAACATTTCACAACACGAGCTGACGACAGCCATGCAGCACCTGTCTCAGAGTTCCCGAAGGCACCGAAACATCTCTGTTAAGTTCTCTGGATGTCAAGAGTAGGTAAGGTTCTTCGCGTTGCATCGAATTAAACCACATGCTCCACCGCTTGTGCGGGCCCCCGTCAATTCATTTGAGTTTTAACCTTGCGGTCGTACTCCCCAGGCGGTCGATTTAACGTGTTAACTTAGAAAGCCAAAGTCTAAGACTACAACCTTCGAATCGACATCGTTTACAGCATGGACTACCAGGGTATCTAATCCTGTTTGCTCCCCACGCTTTCGTACCTGAACGTCAGTTTACACCCAGGGGGACGCTTTCGCCACTGGTATTCCTCCAGATATCTGCACATTTCACCGTTACACCTGGAATTCTTCCCCCCTCTATGAAACTCTAGTTTATTAGTTTCAAATGCAGTTCCAAGGTTAAGCCTAGGGATTTCACATCTGACTTAATAAACCGCCTACGTACGCTTTACGCCCAGTAATTCCGATTAACGCTAGCACCCTCCGTATTACCGCGGCTGCTGGCACGGAGTTTGCCGGTGCTTCTTTTGCGAATAACGTCAGTTATAAAAGGTATTAACTTTTATATGTTTCTTCTTCGCTGAAAGTGTTTTACAACCCTAAGGCCTTCTTCACACACGCGACATAGCTGCATCAGGGTTTCCCCCATTGTGCAATATTCCCCACTGCTGCCTCCCGTAGGAGTCTGGACCGTGTCTCAGTTCCAGTGTGGCTGATCATCCTCTCAGATCAGCTAGAGATCGTTGCCTAGGTGAGCCATTACCTCACCTACTAGCTAATCTCGTCTGAGCTCATCTAATGGCATAAGGCTATAAAGTCCCCTACTTTGGTCATTGACATTATGCGGTATTAGCTATCGTTTCCAATAGTTGTCCCCCTCCATTAGGCAGATTCCCAGATATTACTCACCCGTTCGCCGCTTGCCGACAGAAAAATTTGCATTTTTCTCGATGCCGCTCGACTTGCATGTGTTAAGCTTGTCGCTAGCGTTCAATCTGAGCCATGATCAAACTCTTAAATTAAAAACAAAACATACTATTAACTAAAAATTATCTACTTTAGATAATTTAGATTGAGTGCTT